>NZ_JANSHF010000040.1:0-1046 GCF_047461475.1 Synechococcus sp. WC10meta | reverse complement strand
GCCCACGCCATCTTGTCTCCCCAAGAGCCGCTGGTGGTGCCCGATGCCACTCAGGATCCGCGCTTTGCCGACAACCCTTTTGTTACCCAAGAGCCGCACATCCGCTTCTACGCCGGCGTGCCCTTAGTAACTCCGGAAGGGCAGGCGTTGGGCACCCTCTGCGTTGTCGATTTCCAACCCCGGCAGCTCAGCCCGGAGCAACTGGATCAGCTCAAGGCCCTGGCCCATCAGGTGGTGGCCCAATTGGAGCTGCGCCGCACCTTGAGGGAGCTGGCCAAGACCCCCCTGCTGCCGGCCCAAAGGTCAAAGGAGGACAAGTCTGCCCGTAAGAGCAGATTTCTTTTCAGGGTTGGCGCTGGTTTTGGCCTGGCTGCCCTGATCTTGGCAGGGATCGCCTACTCCGCCCACCGCGCTGCTTCCCGTCTGCCCCAGATCAACAGGGAGGTAACCCAGCTTCTAGAAGAGCACGAGGTTCTAGAGAAGCTGCTAGGAGAAGTGCAGGCCGCAGAAGTCCACAAGCGCAGCTATCTCCTTACAGGCAATGCGAGCTTCTTACGGAGCTATCAGACAAGCACCGATTCGCTGTTTGCTCTTCTGGATCAGCTACAGGAATTTGCGGCCTTGGATCCCGTGCATCAAGAGCACCTGAGCCGGCTAGAGCTGCTGCTGGCGCCGTGGCTGAAACTCAACCATGATTTGATTGAGCTGAGGAAGCAAGGGGAGCTATCTGCGGTTCAAGAAGCGCTGCAAAGTCAGGAAGAGGAAAAATTGAGGCAGCGGATTGTCGAGGTGGTAGCGTCGCTAGGAGAGGAAGATCACCGCCGGCTGCAGCAAAGTAGCGATCAGTTTCAGATAGCCTGGAGCCGCACCAATGCCATCCTGCTAGCGGGTCTAACGTTTATCTACTGCATCTTGGCTGCTGTTTACTCCCTCATTCGCCGAGAAAGTGCCGAGCGGGAAAAGGCAGAGCGATCCCTCAAGCAAGAGCGAGATTTTACCAACGCAGTTATCGATACAGCAGGGGCGTTGGTAGTGGTCCTGGATCC
>NZ_JANSHF010000039.1:0-1117 GCF_047461475.1 Synechococcus sp. WC10meta | reverse complement strand
CGCAGGCTCTCCAAGTAGACATCGACCACATCGTCGGGCGACGGCTTGAGGATGACCTGATACTGGTAGTAGTGCTGGAGGCGCATGGGGTTGCGAGCGTAGCGTCCGTCGGCAGGGCGGCGGCTGGGCTGCACATACGCCACATACCACGGCTCAGGCCCCAACGCACGCAGTGTCGTGGCAGGCGCCATCGTGCCCGCGCCCACCTCCACATCATACGGCTGCAGAATCAAGCACCCGTAGTCCGCCCAAAACTGCTCCAGCCGAAACAGCAGTTCCTGAAAGGTCATAGGCGCGGTAAGTATACCCTGCGGGGTATACTCCCGCCCGATGATAAGCGTAGAGGACATTATCCAGACGATTCTCTGGATTCTCGCGGTGCTGCTCAGCATCGCCATCCATGAGTATGCGCACGCGCAGTATGCTGACTGGGCGGGCGACCCGACGCCGCGCAGCCAAGGGCGCGTGACGCTGAACCCCATCGCGCACTTAGACCCGCTGGGCACGCTGCTAATCATCATCGTGGCGTTTTTGGGCTACGGCATCGGCTGGGGCAAGCCCGTGCCTGTCAATCCGGGCTATTTCCGCAGCCCGCGCCGCGACTGGGCGCTGTGCGCGTTCGTCGGACCACTCTCAAATGTCGTTCTGGCAGTGCTAAGCGCCCTGTTGTTGCGCGGATTGCTGCTCTTGGAAGCGGTACCCCTACCCAGCATCCTCATCGATTTTCTACTGGTGATGGTGTTGGCAAACATCGGGCTGGCACTGTTCAATATGATTCCGCTTCATCCGTTAGACGGCTCGAAAGTGCTGTCAGGATTCTTGCCTGATGTGTTCGACCGTCGCTACTGGGGCTTCCAGATGGTGTACGGACCGATCATCTTATACTCGATTTTAATCCTCCCGTTGATTGGGCTGCCGAATCCGCTGCGTTATATTCTATTGCCGATGTACGAGTTCTTTGGAAAGTTGCTGCTGGGCGTGTAGGTATACTTGCGGAGGCTATGGCGCGTGCGTTGTATAAGGGGCTGCTGCTGATTGCGGACGGGCTGGGCGACCGTCCTGTGCCTGAGATGGGCAGCAAGACGCCGTTGGAGTACGCGGCGACGCCGACGCTGGA
>NZ_JANSHF010000038.1:0-1141 GCF_047461475.1 Synechococcus sp. WC10meta | reverse complement strand
ATGTAGGCTGTACACCGGAGCAGTTGCAATGGATAGGTCAGTACGTTGACCACATCGTTGAGCCAGGTTGGAACTATGATATTCCCGACATTGATAGACAACCCAAGTATCTCAAGGCACTAGTTTCTAGGCCTTTCCTTCCTGAATACTTTCCAGGCTATGAAGTTTATATTTGGATTGATGCAGATGCTTGGGTGCAAGACTGGTCTGCGATTGATCTTCTTGTCTTAGGAGCAAAAAGAAAGAGCTTCTCAATAGTTCCAGAGTTAGTAGCTAAACATAAGAATAGACCCTGGATGCAAACTTGGATATCTTGGCACTACCACCTTTACTTCTACCACACGGAATTTGATCGTTTAGATATAGAGCCTCTGCTAAATGCTGGTGTGTTTTCTGGTGCCAGACAGTCTATTCATTGGTCAATATGGGGCAAGAGATTAGGTCAAGCTATTTCTAGGTGCCTTGATTTGTGGACAGACCAGTTTGCTCTAAACGTGGCTATTTATAGAGATATAGGTCTGGATAGAGTTGAACTTTTGCCATTAAATTGCAACTGGCTAGCCCATTATGAGATGCCCCAATGGGATTTGCAAAGGAAGATTTGGGTAGATCCTTTTCCACCTCACAATCCAGTAGGAATCATACATCTTACAGCCGACGTTAAGGTGAGACCAACTCATATTGCGCTTACAACTGAAGGTTTTAAGATTGAAGCTAGCTTGCGGTATGCAGGCATCATCCCCACTCCGGTCAAGAGATACGACTACGTATCGCCTAACCAGATTAGAATACATCTTGACCATAGCTTTCCTTCAATGATTGCGGCCGAGCCAAGCTCTCACCCCTGGCCTTATCTACGGAAAGAAGTTCCTCACCTTTGGTATACGGATCTACGTCAACCTACCATCGGCTTTGTTAGTCGAGACGAGGCTCATATTCTGTACAATACTGCCCTTAAGCTACAAGGAAAAAACGCCCTAGAGATCGGCTGTTGGCTAGGTTGGTCAACTGCGCACCTGGCGGCAGGAGGAGTTATTCTCGATGTGGTAGATCCTGCTCTGGCTGATCCCCAGATTTATGGAAGTGTGGATCAATCTCTTCGCTCGGCTGGAGTTCGCTCTAATGTCAATCTCTACCCTGG
>NZ_JANSHF010000037.1:0-1144 GCF_047461475.1 Synechococcus sp. WC10meta | reverse complement strand
AGCGGGTGGTAGCCTGGCTGAGAGAAACTGGAGGCCTGACACTTGCAGATAGCATTGGTAAATGAATTCCCGGGTTGGACATTGTCAACGGGATTATTGCCAACATTCAGTTGAGGCAGATCAACCTAAAACTAATCGATGTCTGGAATACACTAAATACTGTCTTGAATTTAACCCGATTCAATACTGCCCTTGGTCTGGCTAACTTGGGCTTGTCTGCCGTGGGCTTTGCAAGCGTTATCTCTAAGCTCAATCAAGTCGATTCACGAATCCAAAATCTCCAGGCTTCTATCTCGGAAATCAAAAATAGATCGGTCGTTCTTTGCTAAAGCTAGGTCCGCAATTAAAGCTGCAGAAATAGCTCTAGAAATGTCTTCCTCGACCAACAGGAAGCAATTGGTAAGCGAGGTCATTCAACCCTTGCTCGAAGCCGAGCACTATTATCAAGCTGCGTGGGATTCTGACTGGAATAAGGGTAACGGTATTTTGTCTCGGGAGTACATCCTAATCCTATCTTTAGTCTATGTTGCGGAGATCAAGTGTTACCTAGAGCTTGGGGAGTATGAAACGGCTCTGAAGCGCCTAGACGAGGCGGAGGAGATCCTGAGACCTCAGATCAGGGGGTACGTCAAGCTTCTGTTTGAAGACCCTTCAGGATATCTTCACAGTGCTTGCCAAAAAGTCAGCCTATCAAGCATTGTGGAAATTCTCAAGTATGTAGCGGGCGAATCAAATGTAGACAAGCTGTTTGATAAACACATACGACCAGCCATTTTCAACACACTTGGCATTGAAGCCTGGATTGATAGCATATCGCCAAGATCTAGGAATGCTATCCTAGCGCTCACTGCCCCATCTTCGCTTGGTGTAGGTTTGACATTTTGGAATCGTCTACCTTGGGATTCACTACCCTGGAGCGCTGCTGACCGGAGAGAAGGCATCCTCAGTCTGATGCCTTCGGGAGCTAATCGGGTTATAGCGGCTGCCCAGTCAATGATTGAATTGCACAGAAGATTGGAAGGTTATAGACACGAAATCAATGAAATGGTTCGGCTTGGCCTCAGCTACCGGGAATGGCAAGATCTGGTTTTGCCGCCAAAAAGCTCGTCTGAGGATCAGGACTCCAAGATTTTGCTCCTCCTGC
>NZ_JANSHF010000036.1:0-1223 GCF_047461475.1 Synechococcus sp. WC10meta | reverse complement strand
TTGCATCGCTTGGGTCGGCAGGGAGAAGGCCGGTACGACCGATGTTTGTGTGGGGGTGTACAGGGTGGTGCTGTGCCTTCTCCGGTTTGGATTGCCGATTTGGATGATTACCAAGTGGTTACTGTTTTTGGGGCAACGGTGGATCCTAGGAAAAGTTATCTTGAACAGCTCAGGAAAAATGCTGACGATTTTGGAATAATCTGGCCCTTGAGGTAGAGATCTTGGAGAATCTCTAGAGGAGGAATAAAATGTCTAAAAAGAGGATCAATGCCAAAGTTCTTAGAAACCTTGTTACAGCTGTGGTCAACGGCTCGATCACGCTGGCCATCCTGCTAATTGCCCCTTTGGGATTGGCAGCCGTGATTACCAATACCATTCTTGTCGCGATTGCCAGCTTCTTTTCGGGCATTCTGGCCGAGATCGTGATGGATTTCTTGTCAAGTCCTGAAATTGATGTTGAGATTTTACCGGAGCGTGGCCGCTCTAAACCCGGCAACGCCATAGATCAGAGGCGAGGCGCTGAAGATCTGCGTCGTCATGACGAATAATGCGAACTTTATATGTCTCTCAGCAGGGGTGTAGGCTAAGCCTTAAGCAAGAGTTCGTAATGGTCTATTTGGGCGAGTCGCTCTTGCAGGAGGTGCCTCTACCCTTGCTGGAGCAAATTTTAATCTTTGGCCGATCCCAGGTAACCACAGACGTAGTGAGAGCGTGCCTGAGGCGGAATATTCCTATTGCCTATCTCTCCCGGCTAGGCTATTGCTATGGTCGCCTTGTTCCTATAGAGAGGGGGTACCGCCGCTTAGCTCATTTGCAACAGGCGCTCCCTGAAGAATGGCGATTGCAAACGGCAGCCCAGATGGTGCGAGCCAAGCTTCTCAATAGCCGAGTGCTGCTGATGAGGCAGCTCAGGCAGCGCCCCACTGAGACAGGGGATCTGACCCTGCGCAGTCTGGAACATTTGGCTGCTCAAGCTCTTGAGGCCAAGTCTCTAGATCAATTGCGGGGCATTGAAGGAGCGGCTGCGGCTCTGTATTTCCCGGAATTGGGAAATTGCCTTCAGCAAAGGGGCTTTGTTTTGCTTAACCGCACTCGACAGCCGCCCACTAACCCGGTTAATGCCATGCTCAGCTTTGGCTACATGGTGCTCTGGAACCATCTATTAACCCTGGTTGAGCTGCAAGATTTGGATCCCTATCAGGGTTGCTTGCACGCTAGCAGTG
>NZ_JANSHF010000035.1:0-2674 GCF_047461475.1 Synechococcus sp. WC10meta | reverse complement strand
GATCCCCAGATTTATGGAAGTGTGGATCAATCTCTTCGCTCGGCTGGAGTTCGCTCTAATGTCAATCTCTACCCTGGCTACAGCCCAGGGAAGGTGGAGGAGATTGCCCAGCAAGAGGATTGTCGCTGGTCTCTGATTTTCATCGATGGGAATCATGACTCACCAGCCACCTTGCAGGATGCTCAAGTGGCAGAGCGCTATGCTGCTGAGGATGCCTTGATTCTGTTTCATGATCTAGCCTCGCCGGATGTGGCTGAAGGTTTGAATTACTTGAGAGACAGGGGCTGGAACACGATGATTTACCAGACCATGCAAATTATGGGAGTGGCCTGGCGAGGCAATGTCAAGCCCGTTGAGCATATTCCAGACCCTGCTGTGAATTGGACATTGCCAGAGCACCTCAAGGACTATCCGGTCTGTAACCTTGAGTTGTCTAGGGTGCTAGAGAAAGTTAAATCTTTTACCTTGCTGGGCTTTGAGCGTCTTTGGAGCCTTTATTCACTGGCTAAGCAGGTTTGTGAAGAAGACATTCCTGGGAACTTTGTAGAATGTGGTGTTTGCAGGGGTGGAAGCTCAGCTTTGCTGGCCTGGGTGATTAAGAACTACAGCCGTCGACCTCGCAGGCTATATGCTTTCGATACCTTCTCAGGTATGCCTGATCCAACAGAGGTGGATCGAGATTATCGAGAAGTTGGTGCCAACGATACGGGTTTTGGATCCGGTGCTTTAGCGGCACCCATTTCGGAGAACTTAGAGGTGATTGCCAGGGAACTGGGGGTCTGGGATCTCATTGTTCCTGTGCCGGGGCTGTTTGCCGACACCTTGCCTACCTATCGAGAGCAAGTGGGTGAGATTGCTCTGCTGCATGCAGATGCTGACTGGTATCAGTCGACGATGGATATTTTCCGTCATCTCTACCATCAAGTTAATCCCAGGGGGTTCATCCAGGTTGATGACTATCAAGACTGGCAAGGGTGTGCAAAGGCTGTCCATGACTTTGAGCAGGAGCTTGGAGTTTTCTTCCGGCTGCACAGTGTAGCTGAGCCATATGGCTGGAAGCCAGATAGCCTAGAGGTTCAGGGTTGGCCTAGTGCTGTATGGTTAAGTCCCTCTGAGAACTGGCCGGTAATCACAGATGGTTTGATACAAACCTTCAAACCAGAAGGGATCCGTCTAAGCAAGATTAACGTGGGTCTTTTCCCCTACTGGGAGATGGAGACAGAGCAGCTTGTGCAAGAGTTGGAGGTTCTGTTGGAGTCAATTCTACGTAGCCCCAACCCAGAAGACTATGCCCTGATCTTCCTGGGAGACCCGGATCCGAAATTAGCCAATCAGACTCTGGAGATAGCTGCGGGCAACGTAGTTCTCAAGCTCATGGAAGTAGGGCTGGAGCTAGGCAGAGATCCATTCTCTTCTGTAGTGGCTGGGTTGAACCCCCATCAATGGGAGAGGCTGATTCCCCAACTCAACTATCGCTATCCCCTAAAGCGCGAGCGTTTTCCGAAGGGGTTACGGCCCGCTATTCAGAAGCTGCCCGTGTTGGTACTAACCTTCTAGGGATCCACCTTGTTGTCTTGAGTTGCTTGGTTGGTTGCCTACAGGACGTCTGGATCCACCCCTAGCTCCCGCAACTTCTGGGCCAGGTGCTCTGCTCTCTGCTGTTCTTGTTTAGCCCGCTGCCGCTCTTGCTCAGCCCGTTGGCGTTCGATTTTCTCTGCTTCCTCAGGAGTAGGCACCAGCTCACCATTGGGGAAGAAGTACTGAAGCTGCTGGTTGTGAATCCCCAGGTACAATCCCAGCACCCCGCTCCACCGCCACCCCTCCTTTGTGAGCGGAATCTCCTCGTATTTCTCCCCCCTTAGCTGCAAACCCATGAACTCCAGGGTCTCAGGAGAAAAATAGAAGTACTCTGGAGTTCTGAAAATCCTCTGGTACAGCTCCCGCTTCTCCTCTCGATCCACTTTGGCTGTGGACTCGGAGAGCAGCTCAACAATCAAGTCTGGATATTTCCCCCCTTCTTCCCACACCACCCAAGAAGGGCGGGGGCGGTTTTCTACCCCTTTGACCAAAAACAGATCTGGGCCGTGGAAGTCTTTGGTTTTGAGTTGGTCGCGGCTGTAGTAAACGGTAAGGTTCTAAGACAGGAAGTAGTCGTTGCGATCCTGCCAGATGCGGGTGAGGCAGCTCACCAGAATTAGAAGCTGCAAGGCGTGGAGAGAGTGTTCCATTTCGGGCTCATCGCTGAGCAGCCCCTGGGCCGAAGGCATGAGCTCTGCCAGTTGCTCGCGGGTGAGGGGAGTGATTTCCTGCAGTTTCTCTTGGGCTAGCATCTTTGCGTTGGGGGCAAGCAAGTGAATTAGCCATCGGCAGGGATCCCCATCTATGTCCCACTGCTCTGCTCCAGCTTAGCCACGCGGGCTTCTAGCTTGCGCAGGGCGCGCTGCAGCTCGGGCAAATGCCGATGAACGGCCATGCTCTTGCGCCATTCGGCAATAGGCTGATGGGGGTAGCCGGCCACGGTTTGACCAGCGGGGACGTCGCTGGTTACTCCTGTCTGGGCAGCCACGCGCACGCCATCGCCAATGTGCAGGTGCCCGGCCAGGCCGCATTGCCCAGCCAAGATGACGCGGTGGCCCAATTGGGTGCTGCCGGCAATGCCCACCTGAGCCACGAT
>NZ_JANSHF010000034.1:0-3824 GCF_047461475.1 Synechococcus sp. WC10meta | reverse complement strand
TCAGGGGAAACCTTGGATAAAATGCTGCGCCTTACATCCCCACCTTCAAAGGCGGGGCCTTACGGCGCTTTTTGGTAAAGTTCTAACAACACCACTTTGCTCCCAGCGCAAAAGCCGGCCCGCTTTGCTAGGAGCTGCGCAGCCGCCAGTATGACCAGAGCCATTCCATCGGATCCAGGAGCCCAGTTTAAACCGGTTGCAGGTGCCGTAACCGCCCCCCGTGGCTTCCGCGCTGCCGGCGTAGCTGCTGGCCTCAAGCCCTCCGGCGCCGCCGATCTGGCCCTGATTGTTTCCGACAGCGAGGCGGTAGGGGCTGGCGTTTTCACCACCAACCAGGTTAAGGCCGCCTGCGTCACCTACAACCAGAGCATCCTCGCCCAAGGCCAGCCGGTGCGGGCCATCCTCTGCACTGCCGGCCAGGCCAACGCCTGTACAGGCGAAGAGGGGGAGCGCAACAATGCCCAACTGGCCCGCTGGGTGGCAGAGCGGCTGGGGATCCCCTCCCACCAGGTGCTCACCGCCTCCACAGGGGTCATTGGACAACAACTGGAAATGGCCAAAATCGAGGCGGCCCTGCCCCACCTTATCGACCGCCTCTCGCCGGCAGGAGGAGAGAGCGCTGCCCGCGCCATCCTCACCACTGATCTAGTTCCCAAGAGCACGGCTCTGGAGGCTAACATTGACGGCTACACCGTCAGGGTAGGAGGCATCGCCAAGGGATCCGGCATGATCCACCCCAACTTGGCGACCATGTTGGCTTTCCTAACCTCCGATGCGGCTGTGGATCCCCCACTCTGGCAGCAGATCCTCAAAGAGGCTGTTGACCTCAGCTTTAACCAAATCACCGTGGATGGGGATACCAGCACCAACGACATGGTACTGGCTCTAGCCAACGGCCAAAGCGGGATCCCCACGGTGCAAGCGGGTACAAAAGCTGCCCAAACCCTAGCCGAGATGGTTGCCCAGGTTTGCATTCACCTAGCTAAGGCCATTGCCCGCGACGGGGAGGGAGCCACCAAGTTGCTGGAGATCCGGGTGCAGGGCGCCCCCGACGACCGGTCGGCTCGGCAGATAGCCCGCGTCATTGCCAGCTCTCCCTTGGTCAAGGCAGCAGCCTTTGGGGGCGACCCCAACTGGGGACGGGTGGCCGCCGCCGCTGGCCGAGCAGGGATCCCTTTTGACAGCCGCCTTCTGGAGATCCGGCTGGGAGATTTCCTGCTTTTAGAGAAGGGAATGCCCCTCCCCTTTGACCGCCAGGCCGCTCGCGAGTACCTCAAGGGGGATCCCGTCGTCTTCACGGTGGATCTCCACCAGGGGCCTGGTCAGGGCGTAGCCTGGGGCTGCGATCTCAGCTACGACTATGTGCGCATCAACGCCGAGTACACCACCTAGGCCGCTTGGCAAGCCCAAACTAGAAGCTGAGGCTCTCCCAGGAGACGTTGATGTCTTCCAGCAGCAGCGACTTGTTGTAAATCTCCAGGAGGATCAGCATGAAGATGCCAAACAGCACCATGAAGACTGCCATTAGAGGCGTGGTGCCCCAGCCGGGGGCTACTTTGCCGTATTCCGAGTTCAGCGGACGCAGCAGATCGCCCAGTCGGGTACGAATGGCCATAGTTCTCGCCGTAGGTTAAGAAGGAACAAAGCTGGCGGCGGATCCTCTAAAGACTCAATGCCGCAAGAACAGCCATCTTTAGATCACGCTACCAGAATCTGACCCCACCCCTTTGCCGATAGCAATGAATCTTGACATCCCTTGTCCTTGCCAGGCAGAGGATTCCGTGCATGTCGCCGCTGAGGCGCAATGTTTTGTAAACTTGTGTAATACTCTAGAGAGACTCTCTCGGGATCCCAGCGATGGAAGCTAGCCTCTCCCTCATCGTGGCTATTGTGGCCACTACTATTGTCATTACCGCCTTTGCCATCTACACCGCCTTCGGACCTCCTTCCAAGAACTTGAAGGATCCCTTCGAAATGCACGAGGATTGAAGCCCGTTGTCTTGTTGCACTGCATGGCTGCCCGGCTGCCCTCCCATCTCACCTTCCACAAGTACCAGGGGTTGGGAAACGATTTCATCTTGGTGGACAATCGCCACCAGCCCCAGCCCTGTCTGACACCAGAAGAGGCCATTGCCCTCTGCGATCGCCGCTTTGGCGTGGGGGCGGATGGGGTCATTTTCCTGCTGCCGGGGCAGGAGGGGGCTGATTTCAGCATGCGCCTGTTCAACAGCGACGGCTCGGAAGCGGAGATGTGCGGCAACGGCATCCGCTGCCTGGCTCGCTTTTTGCAGGATCTGGGGATCCCCGCCCAGGATGGCGCCTACCAGATCCACACCTTGGCAGGGCGGATTGTGCCGCGGGTGCAGCCCGATGGCTTGGTAACAGTGGACATGGGGATCCCTCGCCTTTTGGCCCAGCAGATTCCCACCACGCTGGCCGGGCCAGAGGAAAAGGTGGTGCGGCAACCGCTCCCAGTGGCCGGGCGGGAGTGGTGGGTGACAGCAGTGAGCATGGGCAACCCCCATTGCGTGGTCTTTCTGGAGGAGGAGGGATCCTTGGAGAAACTGGACTTGGAAAGGGTGGGCCCCCTGTTTGAGCATCACCCCGCCTTTCCCGAGCGCACCAACACCGAATTTGTGCAGGTGCTCAGCCCTAACCACCTGCGGCTGCGGGTTTGGGAGCGAGGGGCAGGGGCGACGCTGGCCTGTGGAACAGGAGCTTGTGCCGCCCTAGTGGCTGCCGTCTTGGAAGAGCGGGCCGAGCCCCAGGCCACGGTGGAGCTGCCGGGAGGCAACCTGGAGATTCGCTGGGATCTTGACACCCAACACGTGTGGATGACAGGGCCGGCCCTGCCCGTTTTCCGCGGCACCACTGCCGAGTGAGCGCTTTCAGGATCCCAACCCCACTAGGAGAAGGGCCAGCAAGGTGAGAATCCCGTGGGCAGGGCTCCAGCCCTGGTGCCAGATCATCAGCACTGCCAGGCCCAGCCAGACCAGCCCCAGCCCTAGGCCGAGGCGTAGGAACAGAGGGGGAGCCCCCTGGTTGAGGGAGCGTTTGAGCCAGGGGAAGATCACCCCCAAGCCAAAGGCCAGCCCCACGGGGATCCAGTCCATCCAGCCCGTCCGCTCCCAGCCCAGCAGGTAGAAGCCACCCAGGCAAAGGCCAAAGCCAAAAAGCAGCACCCGCATGGCAGGATAGTCTTGCCGGTAGCTGGAGGCGCGGCTCCAAGCTCCCTCAGGCTTGCTTGGGCTCAACGGCTCGACCACAAAGCTTTCGCTCCACTCCGGCGCCGCTTCAGTTTGGCCACGGCACCAAAGGTAAACGTTGACTTTGCGCAGCCCCTGCAGCAGCGAGGCCTCTACAGCGCTACGCACCACCTCCATCACCTGCTGTGTGTCCACCCCATCGCCGGGCAGCCGTTCCAGCAGCACATTCAGCACCTGACCCTTCAGCTCGGCGCGGCCAAACAGCCGCAGATCGGCTAGCTTGTAGTCGAGGATTTGGTTTAGGGTCTTAAGCTGGCGGCGCATGGATCTCGGCACCCAGCCGTCTCGACTAGAACCAGTTTAGCGGTCGGGGAAGAGGCAGGGGAAAAGCGGGATCCAAGGCATTGACATTCTCCCTGCTCCAAAGGGCAGGGATTCTTTACTCAGACAGCAGGATGGCTCCTGCCGGCTGAGCTACACAGAGCATGAGGCTGAAACCTCAGCCCTATGGGGGATGCCATAACCCCAACTACTGGGCCCAAGCCCAGATACGTTCTGCGAAGGTTGAGTGCTCCCACCCCGTCGCGATGAAACTCAAACCCACACCCACACCTATAC
>NZ_JANSHF010000033.1:0-3909 GCF_047461475.1 Synechococcus sp. WC10meta | reverse complement strand
GGCACTTTGCCTAGGCTAAAGTTGGCTCCGTCTTTAGCCGGTGTGCCTTATGGGGGCAAGGAGCACCTACCTGCAGCAAGGCCTACGGCCCGCTATCGCGATCGCGGGGAAGTGACGCCTGTGGAGATCCCTCTGGCGGGGTGGCAGGGGTAAACTCTGCCCCTAGCCACGGGTCGTGGAAGCAGGAAGAAAGCGTCAACCTGGAGCAAAAGTCCGCTTTTGTCCAGCGCTGTATAAGTCTTTCAGAGCGGTCAGCCAAAGTTACCCAGAAGCCGGTCTCCTCCTTTGGGGAGCGGGGAGTGTCATGATGGACTGGAGCCACCCAAGAACCTGCCCGTATGACCACCGCTGCTTTACCTCGTCGTCGCTCTCACTTGTCCCTGGCCGGCACTTTGGCTGCCGTTGGGGGGGCACTGCTGTGTGGGATCCTGGTAGTGCAGCTCCAGTTGCCCATGTTGGAGCGGATCAACCTGGAGGCCATAGAAAATGCCGAGGTCCGCAAAAACCGCAACATTGCCCTGGCCAATACCTTGGGCTGGCTGGGCTACCGCAATCTGGGAGCTTCCTGGCTGTGGTTAGAGCTGATCCAGTACTACGGCGACGCCCGCGCCCGCGCCCAGACCGGCTACGGCCTTGCCTACGAGTACTTTGACCACATGCTGCGGCTGGATCCCTCTTTCTTCCAGGGCTACCGACTGTCTAGCTTGGTGTTGGCCTATTGGGCCGGTCAGCCGGAAAAAGCTATCGAGATTTTGGATCGCGGCCTACAGCAGTTCAACCCCCAGAACAATCCCGATGCCTGGCGGCTCTATGTGGATCGGGCCCTGATCAATTTCATGTTTCTGGGGGATGCGGAAGCAGGTCGCAATGACTACTACCAAGCCGCGGCCTGGCGGGAGCAGGTGGGCTTGCCCGGCGACGACTTTCGCCAGTTGGGGGACAACATTGCCCGCAGCCCTTTCAGTCGCCGTTCTCGCTTCGATGTCTGGCTGAGCGTGTTTAACGCCACCAGCGACCGGGACACCCGCTTGTTTGCCCTAAAGCAACTGGCCCAACTGGGCAGGGTTTTGCGGACGCTGCCCACAGGTGAAGTGGAAATTCTCCCGCCTCCCCTGCCTGATGGGATCGAGGGAGAGCCCTATCGCCTCCGCCTGTAATTCGACTGCCAGCGCAAAGATTGTGCTCCAGGAGCAGGCTCTGCTGAGCTGAACTCTAGCCCGAATTCTGCTGTTTGCTTGAGGTGGTTGGCCAAAAGCCGTGTCTTTTGGCTAGGAAAGTTAGCTTTCCTTGTGCGAAAGGTGGCAGCCACCGTCCCAGGGAGCAGCAGCTACCCTTGTAGAAGCCTCTAGGGACGCTCTAGGGCTTGGGTTTGTTCCCAGAGTTTTTCTTGACTTCACCTTAGGAGTGACCCCTATGAGCTCAAAAACTTCCCTCCCGATGACGGCGGCTGTCCTTGCCAGCAGTTGGGTTATCCTGCCTGCAGCAGCCCAATCTTTCGAGACAGTGCGAGTGCGGTCGGTGGTCGATGGGGACACCTTCTGGGCAGACCTAAACGACAGGCCAACCCGTTTTCGCCTTGCCTATGTAGATGCGCCGGAGCTGACGCAGGGACAGTGGGGACGGCTCTCGCAGGAGGCTTTGCAAAAGCTGCTGCCACCGGGATCCCTGGTGCAGGTCGACACTCTCTACGTCACCCCAGAGGGGCTGCACATTGTCGAGGTGTACAACGCCGATGGCCTGGTGAGTTTGGAGATGCTGCGCCAAGGACAGGCGGTGGTCTACGAGCGCTTTTTGCACGAGGCCAACCGGGAGCGCTACCTAGAAGCTCAAGGGATCGCGCAGGCGGCACACCGTGGTTTTTGGCAACAACCCAAGCCGGTGATGCCGTGGGAGTTTCGAGAAACAGCGCTGCAAACTGTAGCTTTTGCAGGGCCTTACGCTTTGGAGGGGTCTTTCCTGCGGGAAAACCCAGCCGCAGCAGCAGGTGTGGGTATTGCCACGGCGGTGGTGATGGTGGGGCTAGGCAAACTGCTGTGGAAAAAGTCCAGCCAGCAGGGGGTAGGCATCCGGCAGCTGGAGCGGGATCTAAAACACCTGCAGCGCAGCCTGACCACAACCCTGGCCAGCCGTAAGCAACTGGAACGGAAGTACACTCAACTCCTGCAAAAGGCCGAGGATTGGTTGGTCAGAGCCCAAAGGGTTCTCCTCTAGTCCTTGATTCACCGGACCTAACCAACCTTCTGCCTTGACGTAGATGGGCTGAGCTAGTAGGCTAGCAGGTACATCTTCTTGGGTAGGCGTTTTGCCTAGGCTAAAGTTGGCTCCGTCTTTAGCCGGTGTGCCTTATGGGGGCAAGGAGCAACTACCTGCAGCAAGGCCTACGGCCCGCTATCGCGATCGCGGGGAAGTCACGCCTGTGGAGATCCCTCTGGCGGGGTAGTGGAGGTGAACTCTACTACTAGCTACGGATCGTGGAAGCAGGAAGAAAGCCTCAACCCCGAGTGAAAGTCTGCTTTTGCCCGGGGTTGTATAAGTCTTTCAGAGCGGCTATCCAGCATAACCAGGACGAGCTGGCACGCCAGGCTTTGGTGCAGCGAGACCAACATCTCAGGGCGGCAGAGATCGTTCGCTGCTCCCTAGAGGAGGTGGAAGCCCAGGCAGTTGCCCTTCGCGAGGGCATTTTCCACCTAGAAAGCCAGATTGCAATGGCCAAGCTGGAACAGGAGAGGAACACCTAAGCTTCTTCGTAAGTAGGGGTGCCCCAGTGGAAGCCCCCGGAGGAAGGGGTCTCAAGGCAGTTTCTGCAGCATGGCCGGCCCTGGCGCAGGGTTGCAGCAGGAGGTTGACCTGCAGATCACCCCGTGTCCAGCCGACTACCTTCGGTTTTGCCTCCTGTCTGGGCAGCGCTGCGCTTCAGCCCCCTAGGTTTCGCGAGGAGTTCTCACGCCTGAAGAAAGGATCTCTCCCCCCGAAGAGGGTAGAGGGCTTGGCTCTGCGCATTGGCGAAACGGTTGTTAGGGATCCCCGTAGCCAGAGACTCAAGTTGCAGCCTAGTAGGGGGAGGCAGGGGTTGCCTAGATTGGGATCAAGGCGGCTGGGCCTCGAGGCAGGGGCAGGGTTATAGACTGGGAAAGGATTCGGTGAGAGAAAGCTGCTGCTGTGGGCTCTTGTTCTAGCTTTAGCGCAGCGTGGAGTACAACGTGGGAGCAATGGCCTTCTTAGCTTGCTGTTCCTCTTTCCCTCGGCGTTGGGGGAGAGCGCTACAAAGCTGGGGGAGCTGGACAGGACTGTTGCTCCTGGCTCTGCAACTGGGGCAGTCTGCTGGGGCTCAAGAGACCCAAGTCTGGATTGGCACTGGCCAGATCCTGAGCGGCCAAGGACAGGGAGCAACGGTGCAACTGGTTCTGGAAACAGGAGGCGGACGGATTTGGAGCCAGTCGGGGCCAGCTTTGGATGCGCCCTTTTCTGGCGAACAGATTTCGGTTACCAGCGGCGATGGCACCTGGCAAATCCAACCCCAAGGGGATCAGTTGGTGGTGACCTTTTACCGCGGTGAGCAGATCATCCGCTGGCAACTACGCCCTGTGGGCAAGGTGCCAACTTCTTCTTCCCCTCTGCCACCTGCCTCTTGGAGGGGCGAGACTCCCCAGCCCCTGGCTTTGCCTAAGCGAGAGCTAGTTCTTCCTGTCCTCAATCTGCTGCGCCATCCCTAAAGGATGGGGGTGTTCTTGCTTTGCTTGCTGCCAAAGCGCCTCTAGCTCTTGAGGGCGGCGGCCTTCGAGAGGGGAGTCTTGTTCTGCCTGTTGCCGCGCCAGCTCTTCCAGGCGCAAAAAGCGGCGAGCAAGGCGCAGGTTTGTCTGGGTCCTGTCTCTTATACACATCTGACGCTGCCGACGATCTTACGCGTGT
>NZ_JANSHF010000032.1:0-4699 GCF_047461475.1 Synechococcus sp. WC10meta | reverse complement strand
AAAGCCTAACTTCCCTGTGGAAGTGCGAAGATGGACAACCTAACCTTAATCCAACCGTTAAGTTCTGTCAACTCTCCCTCAGCAAATCCTGGCTTAGCGGAGAGTGGGGGAGAAGAGGGCTTCTAGAGCCTGGGCGAGGGTTGGCTCCATGACCACCCGGTCTTCGTAGGCGGCGATGACCTGGGTAAGCTGAGGCAGGCGGCCCTGTTCCGCCTCCAGGTAGAGAGGCTGGACATAGAGAAGGGAGGTCTCGATGGGGATAACCAGCAGGGTACCCAGGTTAACCCGCGACCCATGTTCATTCCAGAGGGCAATTTGCTCGGAAATGGCGGGATCCTGGTTCACCCGCGCCTCCACCTGCTCCGGGCCGTAGATGAGACGCTGCTTGGAAAACTCGTACACCAGCAACTTGCCGTAGTTTTCCCCATCGCAGCGGGCGGCCATCCAAGCCACCATGTTTTGCTTGTTGAGGGGGGTGAAGGGAGAGAGCAAGACAAACTCAGGTTCGTTGGGGGATCCCTTCTGCCGCTCCTCCGGCAAGGTGAGGATGAGGTACTGGGGCTGCATGGGGAGGCGCCGCCCTCTGCGGAATTGGTTGGGGATCTGCCACTGATCTTCCCGGTTGTAGAAAAGGCGGGGATCCGTCATGTGGTAGGTGGCAAATTGCTGGGCCTGCAGTCGGAAGAGATCCTGGGGGTAGCGGATGTGCTGCCGCAGCGGCTCCGGCATGGCCTCCAGGGGCTTGAACAGCGTGGGGTAGATGCGGGCGTAGGCTTGGATGAGAGGATCCTGAGGGTCAGCTATGTACCAGTTGATGCTGCCGTTGTAGGCATCCAGCACCGCCTTGACGGAGTTGCGGATGTAGTTGAAGGGAAAGTCAGGCAGGTACTCGGAGTAGGGGTAGTGGCTGCTGGTGGTGTAGGCGTCGAAAAACCAGTAGAGCTTACCGCCTTGAATCACCAGGTAGGGATCCTGGTCGTAGAGCAAAAAGGGCATCACCTGGCGCACCCGCTCGCGGATTTGGCGGCGGTAGAGAAAGCGGGTGTTGGGGGAAAGCTCACGGCTGAGGAGAATGCGCAGATCCCGGAAGTGCCAGGCATAGAGAAAGCGCTGCCAAAGGTAAGGAATGGGGACACCCCCTGTGCCGCGGTAGCTGCTGTAGACGTAGTGGTCGGCAGCAGGGTAGTCCAGCTCCCTTGCCTCTGCGCCGACAAACACCTCAGTGGTGGTTAGCTCGCCGTAGTAGAGGGCCGGCTGATCCACCTGCAGCACCTCCGCTACCTCCGGGTAGCGCGGGGAAATCCGCGGTGGGATATCCGCTAGAAAAAAGTCTGGCAGCCCCTCCGGAGTAACCACGTTAACTGGGCTGAGGGTGAGGCCATAGCCGTGGGTGTAGAAAAAGCGCCGGTTAACCCAAGTTTGGGCCGCGGGGGGTACCTGGGCAAAGTCCAGCTCGCGTGCTGCATGCATGACTTGGCGCAGCTCTCCCCCTATGCGGTAGCGATCCACATCCACATAGGGAAACTGGTAGTAGGGGCGGATCTCCTGGAGCTGGCGGTAGGTGGCCAACAAGGGCTCCGCATCCCAAAGGCGCACGTTGCTCAGGGTAGATTGATTTTGCTGCAGGATCTCCCAGGTAAGGGATCCCTCCTCCGGGAAGGGCTTGACCTCCACCTGGGTTAAGCCAAAGCCGGCGCGGGTAAAACGGATGTTGTGCTCGAGGTAGGGGCGTTCCAGCTCCAGCTCGTTGGGGGTAACCAAGAAGGTCTGCACCAAGTGGGGGTAAAGCCGGGTAGTCAGTAGCCCGAACCCCAGGTAGGCTCCCCACAGCAGAGCTGGCGCCAGTAGGGAGCTGGCCCAGGGGGGGCACCAGGATTTGAACAAGGGAAGGTTGAGGCGGATCCCTTGGCGGGCCAAGGCCCAGAAGCCAAGGGCGGTTAGGAAAGCCACCCCACTCATCAAAGTGGTAGCTGGCAAAGTGGCGTGCACATCGGTAAAACCGGCTCCAAAAACCACGCCGCGGGTGGAGTAGAGTAACTTGTAGCGCTCCAGCCAGTGGCCCCAGGCCCGAAGCAAAAACAGAGCTCCCCCCAGGATGAGCAAGTGCCGCTGGGCAAACAGGGAAAGGGCCAGCGTCAGCCGCTGTTCCGAGAGTCCCAGCTCCACAAAGTAGATGAGAGCAACGGCAACTAAGGTCAATAGCACCAGGTTGAAGCACCAGTGCTGGAGCTTCTCCCAAAAGGGCAAGCTGAAAAGAAAAAAGCCCAGATCGCGGTTAAAGATTGGATCCGACTCCCCCACAGGCACTCGGTGCAGCCAAAGCAGCAGCGTAAACCAGTGCTGGGAAAGAAACCAGGCCAAGCAGCCACTCAGGCCCAGCGCAATGGCCCAGGCCCAGGCTGGGTCTGCTCCCCGCCAGCAGGCGCGGATGTTGACTCCTACCACTGCCAGGGCAAAGACAAAGGCGCCTAGGCCCAGCCCCCAGCGGGCAAATACCCGTGTCCAGAGCACTGGCAGGGCGTTCAGTTCGGCAAACCAGGCCAGATCGACGTAGAAAGAGGCCAAGGCCGTAATGGCCAGAATCCCTAGCCCCGCCCAGAGCAGCAGGAGCACGCCTTGCCGCAGCCATTGCATGGCCTCATGGCGTCCTGTCCAAACTTGCCCTCGATCCTAGCCGCTGCACTGCCTCCAACAAGCCCGCTGGACCACCATCCACCCGCACCACCGGGATCCCAGCCTGGGCTTGTAGGTCTTGCCAGGTGAGGTCATCTAGGAAGCGCTCCCCATCCTTGAGGGTAATCTGGGGCAGAAGCAGGCCGTCGTAACTTGCCAGGTTCTCAACCGATTTCAAAGCGTTGAGGATGTCCTGCCCTGTCAGCAGCCCGGTTACCGTCAGGGTTTGTCCCCAGAATTGGCTGGCAAGGGGAAAAAGATGCAACTGCAACCTGTGGATGCGGTTCATCCGCTCTACCACAGGCTGGAAGGCTCGCTCCACTGCGTTGCCCACCACCCAAAGCAATTTGAGAGGAGCAGGGATCTCCAGCGGCAGTTTGAGCTGCTCGAATTGGCTGAGAAAAAGCCGCAGGGATCCCACCCCATTGCCCAGTTGGGGGTAATCTTCGTAGTGTTTTTCCGGCGGCAATTCCCGCCCCGCCAGCAGATACCACTCATCGGCTAGCCAAGCAAAGGTGGATCCCAATTCTTGCCGAAACTGCGCCTGTAGCGCTTCCACCTGATCGATCACCTCCGCCGCCTTGGCAGCATCCACCGGGATCAGCTCATCATTGGGGGGGCGAAAGCGGGTCAGCCCCACTGGCACCACTGCCGCCGAGAGGACGGTTGGGATCCCTTCTTCTGGCCGACGAAAAGCGGCTAGATCCAAGAGCGTGCGGGTGAGGTGCTCCCCATCGTTCCAGCCTGGGCAGACCACCACCTGGGCATGCAGTTGCAGGCGGTGTTGGCGAAACCAGGCCAACTGCTCCAGGATGAGGCCGGCGCGGGGGTTTTTGAGCAGGCGGCTGCGCAGCTCCGGCTCGGTGGCATGCACAGAGACATAGAGAGGAGAAAGGCGCAGGCGGGCGATGCGATCCCACTCGGGAGCGGTCAGGTTGGTGAGGGTGAGGTAGCTGCCGTAGAGAAAGCTGAGGCGGTAGTCGTCGTCTTTGAGATGCAAGGTTGCCCGCATCTCAGGGGGCTGTTGGTCGATAAAGCAAAAGGGGCAGGCGTTGTTGCATTGGATGAGGCCATCGAACAAAGCCGTCTCAAACTCCAGCCCCAGATCCTCGTCAACGTCTTTTTCCAGCTCAACCGTGCGCGGGATCCCTTGGCTGTCCAGGATCTCCAGGCAGAGATATTCCTCGGCAATGAGGAAGCGATAGTCAATGAGGTCGCGGGGCCGCTCGCCATTGATGCTCAACAGCGCCTCCCCCGGTTGAATGCCTGCCTTTGCCGCTAGGGATCCGGGCAGGACGGCGCTGATACGGGCGGGCTTGACGCTAGCGCGGGACATAGCGCGCCCAAAAGGCGGGACTGCGTTGCCAAGAGAACTCAAACCTACTCTAAACAGCGGCGAATCGCTGCTTCCAGCTCCGACTGGCTGAGGTCGGTAACCACAAAGACCTCCTGCACGCTGCTGCCTTTGCGGGCAACTAACTTGTACCCACCTCGAATGGGCACAGAAACCCGCAACTGCAACTGCGGGATCCGCCCGCGAGCGCAAGATAAGGCACCTGGCGTTACAGTTTTAATGCCTGGTTGTCGAGTCAAGCGCTCCAAAACAGGGATCAAGCCAGAGATATGAGTGGAATGGTTCCAAACTAGGCGACCAGAAGGCTCAGACATAGTGGCAGACTAACGGTAAGGAGAGGCTAGACTTCCATGATAGGCTCTCGCCTTTGCGACTGAGAACAAAGAGACTGGCCTCCCTCAAGCTTTAGCAAACCTTTAAGTACAAGTACTTTCAGAAGGTTTTCTTTGTGCTAGTCTGATGGCACCAAGGACAAGGAGCTGCTGATTTATGGTTGCTGAGCAAGTCATCCTAGACATTCCCGAAGCCATCCTGAAAGGCCTGCAAGATGGCACCTATGAGCGCATAGGCGGTGTTGTGAGAGAAGTGGCTTCTAAGCGGGTGGTAGCCTGGCTGAGAGAAACTGGAGGCCTGACACTTGCAGATAGCATTGGTAAATGAATTCCCGGGTTG
>NZ_JANSHF010000031.1:0-6775 GCF_047461475.1 Synechococcus sp. WC10meta | reverse complement strand
GCAGTGATGGAGCCGCCAGAGCGGGGGCCAGTGTTTTTCATGTCGGCTACGGTGGAGCTGAGGCCCTCGAAATAGCTCTCTTCCAGGGGTAAGCGCCAAATCTTCTCGCCCGAGAGGTTGGCTGCCTGCTGCAGCTCCTGGGCCAGCTTCTCGTCGGGGGTGAAGAGGCCGGCGATTTCCTCTCCTAGGGCAATGACGCAGGCGCCGGTCAAGGTCGCTAGGTCAACAATGGCGTCCACCCCTAGTTTCTCGGCAAACACCAGGGCATCAGCCAGGGTGAGACGGCCCTCGGCATCGGTGTTGTTGACCTCGATGGTCTTGCCGTTGGAAGCGGTGAGGATGTCTCCCGGGTGCAGGGCCCGACCGCTAATCATGTTTTCCGTGGCGGCGACGATAAAGTGCACCTCTACCCGCGGCTTGAGGGCAGCTAGCGCACGGGCCGCTCCCAAGACGGCTGCCGCCCCGCCCATGTCGGTTTTCATCATGGCAATGCTGCGGGAGTCGGTTTTGATGTTGAGGCCGCCGGAGTCGAAGGTGAGGCCCTTGCCCACCAGGGCCAACTTGGCAACGGGATCCCCTTCTTTGGGCTTGTAGGTGAGGTGGATGAACTGAGGCGGCAGATCCGAGGCTTGGGCCACGCCTAGGAAAGCCCCCATGCCTAGGGCTTTGCACTCTTCCCGCCCCAGGATCTCCACCTCTAGGCCGTAGTCTTGGGCCAGTTGCCGGGCAGTGTCAGCCAGGGCAGGAGGCGTGACGACGTTGGCGGGAGCAGCCACCAGTTCGCGGGCTAGGATTGTCCCGGCAGCCATCTCGGTGGCCCGCTGAAGGGCGTTCTCACAGTCTTGGCGGGCCTGGGCCAGTCCCGGCACCAAGAGCGTGACTTCTTCAACGGCAAAGCCGCGCTCTTCGTCGGGCTTGGGGGGAGATTTGAAGCGGTTATCCTGGTGGGCCACCAGGAGGCTGGCTTCAACCACCGCCTGCACTGCTCGCCCCTGATCCAAGCCAGTTTCCGGCAAAGACAGCACTACCTGCTTGGCTTTAAGGCTGTGGGCCTGGCGCAGGCCGTTGGCAGTAGCCCGTCGCAGTCCTTCCAGGGTTAGTGCCGCCGGATCTCCCAGCCCCACCAGCACCAGCTTGCGGATAGGCCCTGGCAGGCGTAGGGCGAGGCTGCTGTTGGGCTTGCCTTGAAACTTCTGTTCCTGAGCCGCTTCCGCCACCAGCCCCGACCATACCTTCTCGTCCAGGGAAGCGATCTCAGCAGGCAGCGAGAAGGTGCCGTTTTCGCCGCTGGGGGCAAAGCAGTAGACCAGGGCACATTCGGCCTGCGTTAGAGGCGGCTCGCCAAGACGAAGCTGCATGGGAAACCTTTGGCCAAGCTAGGGACAGCAGACTCTCAGTGTAGCCAATTCTGCCACTTCTGGGCCAGGGGATATGGGCCTTTCCAGTCAATAGCCTTTAATCAGAAAGGGAGAGACCCAAGGTATGGTCTGGCGGCGTTCCATCCTTCAGCTTGGGGTTATTGCCTGCGCAATGCTCCTTGCCCTGGCGGTAGGGGGGGTGGGATCCCTGGCTCAGGCGCAGAGACCCCTGGAAGAGCTGCCGCAGCCGGTTCGCCTCAAGCTGCCCCCAGGCCTAGCCCGCTACGCCTACGACAAGTCGGCGGGAGACTACTTCGAAGAGATCGAGCCGCTGCTGCCAGGCGGAGCTTATGCCCAGTGGGCCTTCTACCCCATCCCCGTCTACATCCAGGGGGATCACCCCCAGTGGAAAGCCTTTGTGGAGCAGGCGGTGAAGGAGTGGTCGGCCTATATCCCGCTCAAGGTGGTGGCCAAAGAGGAAGAGGCCTCCTACGGGATGAGCATCTACCGCGTTCCTCCCATTGGCGAGGGAATAGCGGGGGCAGCCCGCCCAGAGTTTTTCTTCGCCGCCGATGGTTCGCTGCAGCAGCGGGTGCGCATTGTTATCGTCGAAGGCCAGGGGCTGGCAGAAGTTACGGCAGTGGCTCGGCACGAGATTGGCCATGGGCTAGGGCTGTGGGGCCATAGTCCCAACCCGCGGGATCTGATGTACGGCGGCCACCACGCCGAGGCTACTGGCAATCGCCGCCTGCTGCGGGTGCCCACCATCACCAAACGGGATCTCAACACCCTGAAGCGGGTTTACGAGCAGCCTACCCTCATGGGCCAGGTCTTCCCGGAAAGCTACCGCCGCCTCTTTGGCCAGGTCTGGGGGGAAAGGCCGTTTCAGAGGGCTTTTGGGGTTGCCGGCAGCTAGAGGCGTAGGAGTTGCCATACCCCCTTTAGTGCCATTGCTAGGAGAAAAAAGAGCAACTGGGTGGCAACAATGCTGGGTCCGGAGGGCAGATTAAAGGCTGCCGAAAGGAGGATCCCCAGCACGGCGCTCAAGCCTCCCAAGGCCATGGCCAGCAGCACATAGGTTGTAAAGCTGGATCCCAAAAGCCGCGCCGTCGAGGCGGGGATGACCACAAAGGCGCTCACCAACAGCACCCCCACCGAGCGGATCGACAGCGCCACCACCAAAGCCAGCAGCACCACAAAGGCTAGCCGCTGCCAGCCCACTTCCACCCCTCGCGCCCGCGCCAGCGACTCGTCCAGGGTAAGCAGCATCTGAGCAGGCAAGGTCAGGGCGATGTACCCCAGGGCCAGCAACAGGAGCAGGCCGCTCATCCACAAAGCTGGCAGGCCAATGCCCAAGATATCCCCGAAGAGCAGTTGGTTGAGGTTGCCGCGGTAGCCAGGGATCAAGCTCAAGCCGAGGATGGCTAGGGCCAGGGAGGAAGAGTAGATGATGTTCAGCACCGTATCCGGCGAAAGCTGGGTGCGTTCCAGGATAAAGGTCACGCCCAGGGCAAACACCACCCCAAACCCCATCAGCACCGCCGTAGGATTCAGCCCCAGGGCTACTCCCGCGACAATACCCAAGAGTGCCGAATGCCCCAGGGCATCGCTAAAAAACGCCAACTGCCGAAAGATGACAAAACTGCCCAGCAGTCCCCCCGTCACCCCTGTGAGGACCCCGCCTAGGAGGGCCCGCTGCATGAAGGGCAACTGCAGCAATTCCACCACCCGCGCCCAGGTCTCCGGCATTTCCCCTCCTCAGTGATGGTGGATGTAGCGGGCAAACTCGGGGCTGTAGACGCAGCTCAGCATCTCTGGGGCCAAGGCCACCTCGGGGGATCCCTGGCAGATCAGGGAGCGATTGAGGCACAACACGCGGTCGCAATGGCGGGACACCATTTCCAGGTCGTGGGAGACTTGTAGGATGGTCCAGCCCAGGGATCGGCGCAGCTCTTCCAACATCCGATAGAACTCCCCTTCGCTGGGGCTATCCAAGCCGGCGGGGGCCTCGTCCAGCACCAGCAGCCGCCGCGGCCAGACTAGGCAATAGGCCAACAGCACCCGCTTCAGCTCGCCGCCGCTTAGTTGACCCAGGAGTTTAGAGGCCAGGTGTAGAGCCTCGGCCCGTTGCAGGGCTTTCTGGACGGCTTCCTGCCGAGCAGCTTGCTGCTGCCAGGGCCAGCGAGGTTTGAGGGATCCCCAGCCCAGGGCAACAAACTCCGCCACGGTCAGGGGAATGGCGGGGTTGAACTGCAACCGCTGGGGCACGTAGGCAATCTGCTGCCGCACTTTCTGGGGCAAGTACCCCGACAGGCGCAGCGGCTCTCCCAGAATGCAAATCGAGCCACACTGCCGCGGCAGGATGCCCAGGATGGCCTGCACCAACGTGCTCTTGCCGGCACCATTGGGGCCGACAATGGCGGTATGGGATCCCGCCTCCAGCGCAAACGACACATTCTGCACGGCCAACTGGGATCCCCGATAGACCGTCAGCCCCTCCACCCAAAGGACAACTTCGCCCAAGTGGGAGGTCATCGCCCCCTCGCCAGCAGGTGTTCGAGGGCAGCTTGGCCCACCACGGGCAACTGCAGGGGAACCCAGGCCTTTTCCTTCTCAAAGGCGGAGACCAGGTTCTCCACGTTTTGCCGCATGACGGTTAGGTAGTACTCCGGCTCCAGACCCTCTGGGCCAGCCGTTTCGATGGGATCGAAAACGCGAACTTGGATCCCTAGGTCTCTGGCCAAAACCTCAAAGGGGTTGTTACTCCCCAGCTGCGGTTCCACCAGGATCGTCTTCAGGCCGGATGCCCGCACCGTCTCCATCACCCGCCGCACATCTTCGGGGGAGGGGCTGGCTTCAGGGATCTCCACCAAAAACTCAGCCTTGAGGTTGTAGCGCTCGGCAAAGTAGGGGGCAAAGTTGTGGAAGACCACAAACTTTTTCCCTGCAAAGGGGGCTAGGCGCCGCTCAATTTCCTCGTCCAAAGCCTTGAGCTTCTCGATAAAGGCAGCCGCGTTGGTGCGGTAAATCTCTGCCCCCTCGGGATCTGCAGCCATGAGACCGTCGCGGATGTTTTCCACTTGCCGGATGGCCCGCCGCGGATCCAGCCAGATGTGGGGGTTTAACTCGCCGTGGCTGTGCTCATGAGGGTGACTGTGGGAATGCCCATGGCCGTGGCCATGCTTTGGCTCCTCCGTCTGCAGAGTCGGGATCCCTTGGCTGCTGTCAATAAGGCGCAGCTTGGGGTTTCCAGCGTTGGCGAGCAATCCCTCCAAAAAGGTCTCCATTCCCAACCCATTGATCACCAGCACATCTGCCTGGGCTAGCAGACGCGCGTCTTCGGGCCGAGCCTGAAAGCTGTGGGTCCCCATCTGAGGGGGAAGGAGTGGCGTGACTTCTGCCCGATCCCCCGCCACGGCGCGGGTAAATTGCGTCATCGGCAGGATGGTGGTCACCACCTTCGGGGGGTCGGATCCCTGCTGGGCCTGGGGCTCTTCCCGGCGTGTCTGTGAGCAGCCCAGGATCCCAACTGAGAGAGCGGCCACCAGCAAGACCAGCGACCGCACAGGTTGAGCCAAACGCGGAGAGTTAGTCCTATTGGTCATGGGCCCCAACACCTCACGAGACAACAGAGGCGGCAGCGTCGGAAGCGCCTAACTGCTGGAAAGTCAAGGCCCGCTGCTGGAGCAGGGCAAACATGCTCACCAGGCCGTTGCTGCGGGAAGGGCTAAGGCTGAAGTTAAGACCCATCTCCCGCACGAAATTCAGGGAAACCCCCAAAATTTCCTCCGGCGCTAGGCCACTTAGCCCCTCCACCAGAATGGCCACCAAGCCCTTGACCAACTGGGCATCGGCATCTCCCTGGATGTAGACCTTGCCGTCCCTCAATTCGGTGGCCAGCCACACCCGCGAGGCGCAACCCCGCACCAGATTCTCCTCCGTCCGCTGCGACTCGGGGAAAGGGGGCAGGCGCTTGGCATAGGCCAAGAGCAACTCGTACTTCTGACGAGGGGTTTTGGCCTTTTGAAAGCGACCCACAATCTGCCGCAGAGCTTCGGGCATCAACCCACTGGCTGAATGAGAATGATAATCAAAATCGTAGCACGCTGCCTCAGAGCCTGCCGACGCTGTCAGGGGCAGCCTAGGTCAGCCAGCGCTTGGCGGGTATCCTAGACCTTGCTACCGCACCGAGCGATAGCCGCCTTTTACTCCCCTCGGGGAGAGGACCAGTTGCCAGAGCTGGCTAGCCCGGGCCTTGAAGCTGCCGGCGCTCATTAGCAGGTAAAGCCGCCACATGCGGCGGAAGCGCTCATCGTAGCGGTCGGCTAATTTTGGCCATGCCCGCTCAAAATTGGCGTGCCAAGCTTTTAGGGTGGCCACGTAGTTGATGCCAAAGTTGTGCCAGTCTTCCAACACGAACAGGCCCTCGAAGGCCGCGGTTATTTGACGAGGCGAGGGCAGCATCGAGTTGGGAAAAATGTAGCGCTCAATCCAGGGATCCCGCCCCTGGTAGGCCACGTTGCTGCCGATGGTGTGCAGAAGAAACAAGCCATTGTCGTTCAACAAGCGGCGGGCTACCTGCATAAACGTTCGGTAGTTTCGGTAGCCAACATGTTCAAACATGCCGACAGAAAGGATGCGATCAAACTTTCCCTGGGTCTGGCGATAGTCTTCTAACCGAATCTCCACCGGCAGGCCGCGGCAGCGTTCGCTGGCCAGTTTGGCTTGCTCTTTGGAAACAGTAATCCCCACAACCTGCACCCCGTAGCGTTCGGCCAGGTACTGGGCTGTGCCGCCCCAGCCACAGCCGATGTCGAGCACGCGCATGCCGGGCTGCAGATCCAGCTTGCGGGCAATGAGATCCAGCTTGGCTTCCTGGGCCTCGTCCAGGGTCTGCGCCCCCCCATCCCAGTAGGCACAGCTATAGATCATGCGGCGATCCAGCATGGCTTCGTAGAGGTCGTTGCCGAGGTCGTAGTGGCGCTGGCCAACCACAAATGCCCCCTTGCCCCGCTGGCGGTTGACAAAGTAACTGTCCAAAGCCACTAGAGGCTGAATTAGCCAACCCACCCGCTGCGGCACCTGGGCCGTCAGGAGACGACAAACCAGCTCGTCAATAGCCTCGCAATCCCACCAGCCCTCCATGTAGGCCTCGCCAAAGCCCAGGGATCCATAGAGCAGGCAGCGCAGGTAGAGCCGCTCGTCGTGAACTTGAATATCCCAGGGCTGTGAGCCGTTGAGGGTTATACCGGCAGCATCCAGAACTCGAAGCGCATACTGACGCGCCAGCCAGCGCAAGCTGTTGAGTCCTTTCCCCATCCCTAGGGATCCCTCACTGCAGGGAAACTGACTCAACAAATACACCCCAAGGTGGCAAGGGATCCAACAAGTTGTTTCCAATTTCTAGGGATCCCCCC
>NZ_JANSHF010000030.1:0-9525 GCF_047461475.1 Synechococcus sp. WC10meta | reverse complement strand
AATTGCCGCCAGGAAGCTTGCCCACTGGATCCCCCTTCCAGGGGAGAGCTGTGGCCCCTCCTGCTGGAGATATTGCCATCGGCACCATCTTGCCTGATCCTCCTCCGATTGACCTTGGATCCACAGCCAAGATTAGCTTGACCCTAAAGGATGCTCCCGTAGGCGATGTGTTGAGCCTGCTGGCGCGGCGAGCAGGACTGAATGTAGTGCTCAACGATGTCCCGCCCGATTTAACCATCTCTCTGGACGTGCAAGACTCGCCCTTACAGGAGACATTCAACTATATCTTGCGGCTGAAACAGTTGCAGGCTCAGCGCCGGGGTCAGACTGTATTCATTGGAAAAACGTTGCCAGGAGTGGCAGGGGTTCTGGTGCGGAACTACCGCTTGAATCAGGCAGTCGCTACCAAGGAGTTGGTGGAGCGGCTCAAAGGAGTTCTAGACGCCGTTGCACCAGGTGCTCAATTTTTTGAGGATCCACGCACCAACTCTATTACTGTGGTTGGCACGCCACAACAGCAGGATATTGTAGCTGCTCAGATTGCCCAGTTGGATGTGCGTCGGCGACAGGTTCTGATTTCCGTTAGAGCCGTTGATATTCGGCTAAGTAACAACGAGAGCCTGTCAGTCAACCTAGGGGGAGCTTCCGGGAACTTTGCTGTTGGAACTCTAGAGGAGGCCGATTTCGGTGGTCAACCACTCAACCAACCCGAGGGATCCTCGGTAAGCTCTATTGGGCCTAAAGATCCCTCGGGGGCGATTACTGGGATATTCAACACCCTTAACCGGCTGCAGCGGTCTCTAGCTCTGAGGGTACAATCTGCACTAAAAAACGGAACTGGGAAAGTTCTAACTGACCCCAAAGTTTTGGTGGCAGATGGTGGCTCCAGCCAAATTAGAATTGCAATCAGCGTTCCTACTAATGTCGAAACTATCACCGAGCGTCAGGGACAACAGGAAAAGACTACTCAGCGCCTTCAGCGGGAAGATGCCGGAATCGTCCTAAACGTTTCAGAGGTTAGAATAGATGATAATGGGTTTGTCACCCTGACCATTCAGCCAGAAATTTCCTTCCCTGTACCTATTCAAATACTGAAGGAGGGACCCTTTGCTGGTATTCAACTTTTTAACATCGACAGGAGGCAGCTACAAGCATCTCAGCTAAGGTTACGGGATGGGCAAACTTTTATCATTGCTGGTCTAATTCGAGACAGGGATATTGTTGATGTTCAGAAAGTACCGCTGTTAGGAGACTTGCCTCTTTTGGGTGCTTTGTTCCGCTCTCAGAGTGTGGATAACGAGCGCAATGAAGTGGTCTTCATGCTAACGCCCTACATTATGGATGATAATGTTGCTTTTGGTCTTCCTCCCAATCCGTAAAATTCCCAATCCGTAAAATAGGGTTATGCCGAACTGCCAAGTTTCGTGACATCCTCCCAACACTGATACTATAGGCACAGCGCAGGACCCATAGCTCCCCACATCCCTCATGAGTTAACTCTCGACAGTCCTGAGTTACTGGCTGCATTAGCTTCGGGATCCGTTGAGTTGCATTCAGCAGCTAATGGCTTCTTCAAGTGGCCTGGGATCCACCTCGGGCAAGAAGCGCCAATTCCACCTGATTTTCTTGGGGCTGCCCCAGTTGCACCTCCACATCTCGGCCAAAGAAGCCTTGCATTTTTTTCTGGTAGCTTTCCTGCCATTGTTGAAAGGAAACCTTGGGAGAATAACAGAAGCCCTAAAGTATACCGTCCATCCCGCAGTTCTTCTCTACACCCTCTCACCTTGGGCAGCTCCGCCTCTAGAGAGCCCCGTAGGCCGAAAAACTCCAGATATGCGTTGGCCTCGTAGCTAGTGATGTCGGCGCGGACTCGTTTTTGGAGAAAGCTGGGAGCACCTCCGGAGAAGGGGATGTCAGCGCAGGCCCTAGCTTGACGCTCACGCCCCCCTCAGCAGCAAAGGGATCCCGGCAACAGGCCGATTGGCAAAGCCCCAACCGTGGGGGCAACTCCAGCCAGCAATACTAAGCATCGCAGGCAAAAAGCTACCTGAAACCCAGGCTAGCAGGAAATGTAGCGGCGGTGGACTTAACCCCCACTGGGGTGAATAATTACAGAGACGTCCACCTGGTGTGTTGAGGAGTGGCCTGTGGTTCTATCTCATCTGTCCAGAGCGTCTCATCGCTTGCGCCTGCTGGATCGCAAAGCCCAGGAGCGGGCCCCTCTTTTTGAGGCCATCCGCCACTACTGCAGCTTGGATAAGGCTCCCTTTCACACGCCCGGCCATAAGCAGGGACGGGGGATCGCCACCGATTTGCGGGAGTTTTTAGGAGAAAACGTCTTCCGAGCGGATCTGACGGAGCTGCCGGAGGTGGACAACCTCCACGATCCCGACGGCGTGATCCGGGAGGCGCAGGAGCTAGCCGCAGCGGCCTACGGCGCCGATCGCAGTTGGTTTTTGGTCAACGGCTCCACTTGTGGCGTAGAAACCCTGGTGATGGCGGTGTGCGACCCAGGGGACAAGATCCTACTACCGCGCAACTGTCACAAGTCGGCCATCGCCGGCGTGATCCTCTCTGGGGCCGTGCCCGTCTACATTGAGCCAGATTTTGACTTGGAGCTGGGCATTGCCCACGGCATCACCCCCGCTAGCCTGGAGCAAGCGCTGGCCCAGCACCCCGACGCCAAGGGCGTGTTGGTGGTCAGCCCCACCTACTATGGGGTTTGCTGCGACTTAGAAGCGCTGGCAGCCATTGCCCATGCCCACAACCTGCCTCTGCTAGTGGACGAAGCCCACGGGCCCCACTTTGGCTTTCACCCAGAACTGCCCCTCTCCGCCTTGGAAGCCGGGGCTGACCTGGTGGTGCAGTCCACCCATAAAGTCATCTCCGGCATGACCCAGGCGTCGATGCTGCACCTCAAGGGATCCCGAGTCGATCCCAACCGAGTCCGCAACATCCTGCAGCTGCTGCAGTCCACCAGCCCTAACTACGTGCTCATGATGTCGCTGGACGTGGCGCGGCGGCAGATGGCCCTGGAAGGGGAAGTTCTCCTGGGCCAAGCCCTGGCTTTGGCGGATCAGGCCCGCGCCCGCCTCAACCGCATCCCAGGCATCTTCTGCTTCGGCCCGGAGCGCATTGGCTCCACTCCCGGCTTTTTCGATCTGGACCGCACCCGCTTGACCGTGACGGTGTCGGGGCTGGGCCTCTTTGGCTTCGACGCCCACGACTGGGTCAACGAGCACTTCCACGTGCAGCCGGAGATGTCTACCCTGCACAACGTGGTCTTTATTGTTAGCCTCGGCAATACCCAGCGGGATATCGACCGGCTGGTGGAGAGCTTTGCGGCTTTGTCGAAGTATGCCCAGGGATCCCCGCCTTCCCTGGCAATGGCCGAGAAACTGCGGCGCCTGGCCGAATTGAAACGCCCCCCCCTCCCGCCCCAACGGCTCTCGCCGCGGCAGGCCTTTTTTGCCCCCATCGAGCGGATCCCTTTTCAAGAAGCTGTGGGCCGCATCTGTGCCGAAATCATTTCCCCCTACCCGCCTGGGATCCCCATTTTGGTGCCTGGCGAAGAGGTAACCCAAGAGGCAGTGGACTATCTGCTGCTGGTGCACGAGGCGGGCGGCTTCATCAACGGCCCCGAAGACGTGCGGCTGCAGACCCTCAAAGTCGTCAAAACCTAGCTCCTCAACTGCCAGGCTTCGCCGTCTGGGCAGGGGGGAGTGCCGGCAGGGGGCTGGGAGAGTTGCGGCGATGGCGGACAACCTTCACCCGATCCACCCGCGGCCCCTCCATGCGCACCACCTGGAACTCGAGGCCTTGGTAGGTAAACCTTTCCCCTACGCGCGGGATCTTCTGCATCTGGTAAATCAAAAAGCCTCCCAGCGTTTGGTAATCCTCATGCAAGGGGAGGTTAAGGTGGCAGCGCTCGTTGACCTCTTCGATGTCCAACTGGGCCTGGATAAGGAGAGTGTTTTCGTCCAGCTCCTCGATGTCCGGCTCCTTCCTTTTGGGATCCGGCCCATCGGAGAGCTTGCCGACGATCTCCTCCACCAAATCCTGAATGGTAATCAGGCCCGCTGTGCCGCCAAACTCATCCACTAGCACCACCATCGGCCAGTGGTGCCGTTGCATCTCCGGCAAGAGCTCTGCGATCAGCTTGTTTTCCGGCTCAAAGTGAACCTCCCGAATGAAGGGAGCAATGGGGCTGTGCAAATCCAAGGATCCCTTGGCCAGCTCGCCAATGAGCTCCTTGACGTGAATCAGCCCCCGGATGTCGTCCAAAGACTCGCCGTAGACCGGGTAGCGGGAATGCCCTGATTCGGCCACCTCCGCCAGCACCTCCTGGACTGTGGCGGTTTCGGGCACGGCGTCGATGCTGGTGCGCGGGATCATCACCTCGCTGGCCACTGTCTCGCCAAACTCAAAGATGTTGCTCAACAGCTCCCGCTCCTCCGCCTCGATGTTGCCCGACTCCACCGACGAGGCAATCAGCAGCTGTAGCTCCTCCACCGTCATCGTGCTGTAAAAAGAAGTAGCCTCCGGAACGCGGACGCCCAAAAGGCGCAGCACGCAGCGGGAGGAAAACCGCAGGAGCTCCACAAAAGGATGTAAAAAGCGGCTTACCAGTCGGTTGAGCCAGGCCAGCTTTAGGGCAATTGGCTCCGAGTAGAGAATGGCCAGAGTCTTGGGGAGCAGCTCCCCCAACACGATCTGCAAATAGGTGAGAAGCGAAAATACCGCTACCCCCGACCCACCTTGCACAAGAGCGGGATCCATACCCTGCAACCAGGGCAGTTGCCTCAGAGCCAAGAACAGCGTCGGCGCCACTTGGGTAGCCCCGATCCAGCCCAACAGGACGCTGGCTAGGGTGATGCCCAACTGGGCGGTGGAGAGGGCATACTCCAACTGCTCCTGGGCTTTTTGGACCATTGCCGCCTGGCGGTTCCCCTCACCGGCCAACTGCACCATGCGGGAGCGCCGCGCCGACACCAAGGAAAACTCCACCGCCACAAAGAAAGCGTTGATGAGGAGAAGGGCAATAATCCAGAGGAGACTGAGAGACGCCTCTCCCCACGCAAGCTTAGAGCTAGGGGCCGAGCCTAAAGGAGGGTCGTCCATTAGGGGAGCAGCAAGACGGATAGACAGCATTCTAGCTTAGAGCGCCTCCGGCCCTTGATTTTCTGGCGCCCGTCAGGTGGGCTAGAGAACGGCAGACTCCCGCTGCTGCGTCAATCGGCGATAATATTCCTACCCCTTTTCCTGCTGCAGTAGGTGCCGACCATGCCCGATTTTCTGCCCTACGCCTACTTTCAGGGCCAGATCGTTCCCTTTGCCGAGGCAAAGATCTCCATTGCCACCCATGCTTTGCACTACGGAACGGCAGCGTTTGGCGGCCTGCGCGGGATCCCCGATCCGCAAAATCCGGATCAAGTGCTGGTGTTTCGCCTGGATCGCCACTGCCGACGGCTAAGCCAGAGTGCTCGCCTACTCTGCTTCGATTTGCCTGCGGAAAAGATCGAGCAGGTCATTGTGGAGCTGATCCGGAAAAACCGCCCTTCCACCTCTTTCTACATCCGCCCCTTGGTGTATACCTCCGACCTGGGCATCTCACCGCGGCTGCACAATATCGAGAAAGACTTCTTTGTGTACGGGTTGGAATTGGGAGACTACCTCTCGCCGGAAGGGGTAAGTTGCCGCATCAGCTCCTGGGCCCGCCAGGAGGATCGCAGCCTACCGCTGCGGGGCAAGATCACTGGTGCCTACATTACCTCCTCCCTGGCCAAGACCGAGGCAGTACAGTCTGGCTTCGACGAGGCTATCTTAATCAGCTCCCAGGGCAAAGTGAGCGAAGCCTCGGGCATGAACATCTTCATCGTGCGCAACGGCGTGCTGATTACCCCCAGCTTCGACCAAGACATCCTGGAAGGGATCACCCGCGACAGCGTCCTCACCTTGGCCCGCGACCTAGGGATCCCCACCCAAGAACGCCCTGTCGATAAGTCAGAGCTGTTCATCGCTGACGAGGCCTTCCTCACTGGCACCGCCGCCAAGATCACGCCCATCCGCCAGATCGAGCAGTACGTCCTGCCGTCGTCCCGCCCCATTACCGAGCAACTGCGGCAGAAGCTCACAGCCATCATGGAAAACCGGGATCCCGCCTATTCCCACTGGGTAAAGGTGATCCCTCTGAACTAAAGTCTTAGATTGCCATCTCCAGGCTGGCTAGATGCGATATAGATAGTTAGAGCTGGAGAGGGATCCCTTGCACGAGATTTCCATCACCTGGGCCGACTACCACCGCAAAATCGAAGAGCTGGCCGTCAAGGTTTACGAAAGCGGCTGGGAGTTTAACCAAATTGTCTGCATCGCCAAGGGCGGGCTGCGTATTGGCGACACTCTAGCCCGCCTATTCGATCTCCCTCTAGCAATTCTTGCTGCTTCCTCCTACTCCGGCCCTGGCAATCGCCAGCGAGGGCAGCTAATTTTCTCGCGGGATCTGGCCATGACTACCGCCAACCTGGGCAGCCACGTGTTGTTGGTGGACGACTTGGTCGATTCCGGCATGACCCTGAAGCGCTCTGTCCACTGGCTCAAGCACCACTACGGCTTTTACATTGAGGAAATCCGCACCGGTGTACTCTGGTACAAAGCAGCCTCCATCTATCAACCGGATTACTATGTGGACTATTTGCCCGATAACCCTTGGATTCACCAGCCCTTCGAACCCTACGAGCAGATGACACCCAAGCAGCTAATGGAGTCCCTGCGCTCTTTGGGTTAAACTGCAAATCTAACTCCTGAGTAAGCTTTTAGATCGACAAGCAGCTCAACACACCGTATTCCGGTTGCTGAAGTTGCACCCCTACTTAGTTGCAACTACATTTAGGCTAACTGGTTCCCCGAGAAAGACCATATCGCTGCAATCATTGAACAGCCCAAATCTGTCCACCTTTCGAATAACCCTGAAACCTACCTGAGCAAGTAAAGCAAATAAGTATTCCCACGAGAAGCCAACTTTATGGTAGTTTTGCTCATCTACTTGGTCACCAAACATCATACGCATAATGCGAAACCTCTGCTCTAAAGAAACTTCATCCTTCAGATAAAGACGGCAGAGAGTAGGCATATCTGGGACACTGATCATCAACTGGCCCCCAAAGCGCAAAACCCGGTGCCACTCTTTGAGAGCAGTAGGTAGTTCACGTGTGTAGTTAAAGCGCTGCAGAATATAGGGAGCGTAGATGGCTTCTATAGAGTTATCTTCAAATTGACTGAGATCAATGGCGCTTCCAACATAATCCACATGGTCTCCTACCTGACTATCTAGAATCTTCCAGTCTGGATGAGGCTGCTTACCTCCAATATGAAGACGAATAGACTCAGCGGGCTTGGGCTCAGCTTGGCAATCTTCTAGAGGAGGAATAGATTGAATAAGTTGATGCTCATAAGCTAGCTCGAAGAAAACTCTCTCCATGGCTTTAGCCAACCGCTTTGGATCCCATACTATTGATCTGTGATATGAATCTCGAATAGTTTGCTTAGCTTTAGCCAAGCGTTCTGGATTATTGCCTAGCTGGATCCCACGCTCAATAAACTCCTCCACCGACCAGGTGATGCAATCCTCGAGGCCAACATTTTTCAGCAGGCTGTAACTCATTCGGCCATAGTAATGCCTGCCCACTAGGGTAAGGACTGGCACACCCATATAGAGAGCTTCCATGGTGTGGGTTGCACCTGTGTAGGGGAAGGTATCCAGAACGAGATCCACTAAGGCTAGTTGGCCACGATGCTCTTCCACACTGCTGGCTCGAGCAAGAAATCGGACGCGATCGAGAACGCCCAGCTCTTTGGCTCTTTCCTGGTAGTGTCTAATAACCGTAGCAATTTCTCCTGATCCTTTGACAATCAAAACTCCGTTGGGAACGGCCTTTAAGATTTGCAGGTGAGCGTCGATACATTTGGGAGTACGTTTGTAAGCACTAGCTGCGGTTAGGAAAACAACATTTTTCGGCTCTATTCTCAGACTAGTCTTAAAGTCTACCTCGTTGGCAGCACAGACGTCCAGATGATCAACAGCACAGTAGCTGGGCAAGCGAATAATTCTTTCATGGTAGTCAGCTTGGGCCTCCTCAGGAAGGATATGGAGATCGGCAAAGAAGTAGTCGAATTCCGGCAAACCAACAGCATCTCCGCCAAGCCAACCAATTTGGATAGGAGCGGCCCGCAAAGCTGCTACGATGCTGGCATCGTGACTGGTAAGGGAGTCCATAAAAACCATGATATCGATGCGATCCTCACGCGCTTGAGCAGCTACTTGAGGCGGCTTGGTTTCTCCTGGAAAAAAGCGAAAATGGAGATTTTCGTGAGAGCGAAACTTTTGATACATATTGTCATGACTGGCCATATCTTCATTTTTCCACCCCTGGTAGTAGTAGTAGACAACGTCCAGAAGATCGCGAGATAGGTTCCTGAGAGTAGCCTCACTGAGAAAGCCAACCGAATGTCGCTGAAAGCAGTTACCCAGAAAGCCTACCCTCAGCTTTCGCTTAGTTCTGCCAGATCCGCAGTAGTCTTGCTGATTCTTCTGCCAATATTCCGACCAAAGAAAGTCTCGCTGAGAAGCCATTAAGCTTAGGCAGTCGTTAAAGATTCTACCACCAATTTGTTGGTAATGACGAATCAGAGAGCGATCGTCAGTTAGATAACTCCAACAAAAGCAAACTCGAAACAGAATGGCTTTAGCAATCGTTAGACTCTCGAGTAGATTTTCATCGTTAATTCTTAGTGATCCTAAGTCGGCTTCCCTCGATAAAATTAAGTCTATAATTTTCTGGATAACAAAGTTTACCCGTTCCAGCTGTGCAGCATGGATCAACTTTTCCAGCGATTCTGATAGAAGGGATAGACGAAGAGTAAAGTTCTCTTGCACCTGTGAGCTCTCGGCCGCCGTGATGAGAGCTTCTCCTAAAATGGAATAGCCATCACTGGTAGAGTTCTGGAAGAAGGCGCGGGCTGCCCTCTGAAAAAAGTCACCGATTAAGTCCTCTATCGTCCACAAACCTTCATAGCGCTTCGCCTGCTCGGGATCCACCGCATTGGCCAGCTGGGCTAGGAAAGCAGCAAATCCAGATTTTTGTTCCTCCAGAAGAAGGGCTTGTAAAGCTGTGGCTACCTCGAAAAACAAATCCAGGTAGCCGTCATCCCATAGCCGCGCGAGCAATTCAGTAAGGAGTGGCTCTTGAGTAATGTCTAGGCTCTCTTCGCCTCCTAGGCTATCCAGTAAGGCTTGTCCATAGAAGCTCACTGCCAGCTCGTCCTGGGCCTGCAGAGCCCGCATCAGCAAAACTTGGGCATTGTCCCGCCGGCTTGGATCCAGCTCAAAGGCCATCTCCCGCAGCTTCAGACAAACCTGGAGACGCTGCTGTGGCTCCTGTGTGGGACTGGTTTCCAGACGAGCAGCAAGGGATAGCAACAAATCCAGGACTTTCTCCTGGGACAGGATCCTGTCTCTTATACACATCT
>NZ_JANSHF010000029.1:0-9990 GCF_047461475.1 Synechococcus sp. WC10meta | reverse complement strand
TTGTCGGTGAGGACAACTCGATCCACCTCCTCTAGCGTGGTTAGCCCCTGCTTCACCAGCATCAGGCTATAGGCCAACAGGGTCTTCATGCCGCTTTCAACTGCCGCTTCCCTAAGCACCTCGGTGGGAGCCCCCTTGTTGATCAACTCAGCCAAGCGGTCGTTCATGCGCATGAACTCGTACACCCCCACCCGGCCTTTGTAGCCCACGCCCCCGCAGTTCTCACAGATGGGCTTGCCGGTGGCCTTGCGCTGTTCTACCTCTTTGGGGGAGAGCTTGTTGGCTTTGTAGAAGGTCAGCTGTTCGTTGTCGCCGCTGAGGCTAAGGCCATAGCGGGCCAGCTCCTCAGGGGTAGGGTGGTACGGGATCCGACACTCAGGACATACCCGCCGCAGCAGGCGCTGGGCCAACACCCCCAGTAGGGAACTGGAGATCATAAACGGCTCGATCCCCATCTCCGTCAGGCGGGCGATGGCACTGGGGGCATCGTTGGTGTGCAGGGTAGTCAACACCAGGTGACCGGTGAGGGAGGCTTCGATGGCGGTTTTGGCCGTCTCGTGGTCGCGGGTTTCTCCCACCAGGATGACATCCGGGTCCTGCCGCAGAAAAGCGCGCAGGATCATAGCAAAGTCCATGCCCTTCTCCCGGAGAACCTGCACCTGGGTGATCCCCGGCAGGGTGTACTCGATGGGATCCTCGGCGGTGCTGATGTTGATGCCTGGATCATTTAGCTCCGCCAGGGCCGAGTAGAGGGTGGTGGTTTTCCCGGATCCAGTGGGCCCGGTTACCAGGATTAGACCAAAGGGTCTCCTCACAACCTCCTTGAAGCTGGCAAGGGTCTCTGGGTCGGTGATCAGCTTATCCAAGCCCAGTTGAGTGGCGGAGTTATCCAGGATGCGCAGGACAATCTTTTCCCCATAGCGCGAGGGCAGGGTGCTAACGCGGAAGTCCACCTTGCGCCCTTTGAACATCCGCCGAATGCGCCCGTCCTGAGGCAGGCGCCGCTCGGCAATGTTCAGGTTGGCCATGATCTTGAATCGAGCGGTAAGAGCAGGAATGATCTTTTTGGGGAAGTTCTCAAAAGCCTGCCGCAGCACCCCGTCCTTGCGGAAGCGAATGCGCAGGTTTTCTTCCTGCGGCTCGATGTGGATGTCAGATGCCCGTTCCTGCAGGGCCTTGATCAGGATTTGGTTGGCCAATTTGATGATCGGGGCATCGTCTGCCGATTTGACCTGCTCCTCCAGGGATCCCTCGCCAACCTCCTCGTCGACGGCAGTACCCTCGATGCTGTCCAGATCAAGCTCAGCCGGGTTGACTACCACCTCTTCTTCTTGGGCAGGGGCAACCACGTCGTTGATACCCTTAGTGGCCAGCAGTTCCGCCTGTGCATCCATGTAGCGGTTGATCAGGGTCTCGAAGTCCTGCTGGGTGAAGACCCGCCGCTGCAGCTTTAGCCCTTGGATGCGGAAGCGCCGCTGAATGTCGTCTAGCGCCTGCAGGTTGTCCGGCTTGACCATTGCCACCACGACCTGGTTGTCTTGGCGGCGAATGGGCAAGAACTTATAGCGGTTGCAGATATCAAGGGGCAAGAGCGACTCAATGAGCTCGCTCATCTCCGCGAGATCCACCGGCTCCAGGTCGGTGTCGAGAGAGGGGATCCCGTAGATAACTTTGAGCTCAAAAAGCTGCTGTCGCTTGTAGGCCCGCTCCAGGTCAGGTGTGAGCTCCTTGCCTACAATGTTCTTGACCGCCAGGGCCAAAACTTTGCTGCCGCCCTCTCGATCCGCTTTGAGGGCATTTTGAATGTCTTGGATTTGCTTATCGTCGGCAAAGCCCAGCTCTTTTAGCTTGCGTCCAAAGGGGGTGATGCTGGCATTGGCAATCGCTAAGGCCTTGCTCACGCTGCTGCGACGGGAGGTCAAGGGGGGAGGAAGATCGCTCATAAGCAGTAGCTGGGGCACGCACGATGTGTCCATATTGACTGTAGTTGACCCCCAAGGTCAACGGTAGGGGCAGGAGACCTCACTGGCCCGACTCTGCAACCTGATGGAAATCTAGAAGGGAGAAAGTCGACCCACCTTTAGACTGCTCATGCGGCTTTACGTCGAGCCCTTCACCGTTCACAAGCGCTATGCCCTCACCCTTAGCCGCGGCACCTATACAGAGGCCACTTTGGCCTGGGTGCGCGTTGAAGAGGAGGGGATCGAGGGCTGGGGAGAGGCTTGCCCCTTCTCGGTGAGCGAGGACTGCCACCAGTCTTTGGAGGACATCTTGGCGGGTTTGGAGGTGGCTAAAGGGATCCTACGCCGCTATTCCCCCTGGGAGCGGCAGGCCGTCGAGGCGGAACTGCTGCAGGCCGGGATCCCCTCGGCAGTGCGGGCGGCAGTGGACATAGCCCTGCACGACTGGATGGGCAAGCGATTGGGGAGGCCCCTCTGGCAGCTGTGGGGCCTAGATCGCTCCCGCATTCCGCCTACGACCCTAACCATCGGCCTCTCCACCCCTCAGGAGGCGCGCCAGCGGGCTCTGGCTTGGATGGAACAGATCCAACAGGCGCGGGCCTTTAAGATCAAGCTGGGCAGCGAACTGGGCCTAATGGCCGATCAAAACCAGCTCATTGCCGTGCAGGAGGTGATCCCGCTGGGATCCCTGATTACGGTGGATGCCAATGGGGCTTGGACACTGGAGCAAAGCCTGAGCATGAGCAATTGGCTGGCGGGGCAGGGGGTGAGCTACTTGGAGCAGCCCCTGGAGAGGGGCCAGGAGGCGAAGCTGATTACCCTGTGGCACGAGTCGAAGCTGCCCATCTTTGTGGATGAGAGTTGTTTTGACAGCCGCGACATTCCTGCCCTGGCGGATCGGGTTCATGGCATCAACATTAAGCTCATGAAGTGCGGCGGCCTTAGCGAAGCCTGGCGCATGATCCACACAGCCAGAGCCCATGGGCTACAGGTGATGCTGGGCTGCTACAGCAACACCGCTTTGGGCAACACGGCAGCGGCCCACTTGGCGCCGCTAGCGGACTACGTGGACTTAGACAGCCACCTCAATCTCGTCGACGATCCCTTCTCCGGGGCTCTGGTGCAGGAGGGCTGTCTCATCCCCACCGACCGACCCGGCCTAGGGGTGGAGTTGCGGGAGTAGGACCATGCTCTCCAGCCAAACTCGGGTGGCCATCCTGCTCCACGGCGGCCTAGCAGGAGAGTACGGCAAAACAGGGCTGGGGCTATTGCGCTATGGGCCTTTTCCAGTGGTGGCCGTCATCGATCGGGAGCAGGCGGGGAGATCCCTGGCCCAACTCACGGGCATTGCCAAAGACATTCCCATCGTAGCCTCGGTGCAAGAGGCGCTGGTTTACGGCCCCGAGGTGTTGGTGATTGGGATCGCTCCTTCCGGCGGCCAGCTGCCCCCGGCGTGGCGGGAGGAGCTGTGCCAAGCCCTGCAAGCCGGCTTGTCTTTGGTGAACGGGCTGCACACCCCCCTAGCGGAAGATGCCCAGTTGCGGCAGTGGCTGCAGCCGGGAGCCTGGATCTGGGACATTCGCCGCGAACCCCCTGGTCTAGGAGTAGGGAGGGGCCTAGCTCGCTCTCTCCCCTGTCGGCGGGTACTGACGGTGGGCACTGACATGGCTGTCGGCAAAATGTCCACCAGCCTGGAACTGCACCGGGCCAGCCTAAAACGCGGCCTGCGTTCTCGTTTCTTGGCCACCGGCCAGACGGGGATCCTCATCAGCGGCGACGGAGTGCCTCTGGATGCAGTGCGGGTGGACTATGCCAGCGGCGCTGTGGAGCAACTGGTGCTGCGCTATGGCTTTGACCACGACATTCTGCACATTGAAGGTCAGGGATCCCTGCTCAACCCCGCTTCCACCGCCACCCTGCCTCTGCTAAGGGGATCCCAGCCTACCCATCTCATCCTGGTGCACCGAGCTGGGCAGACCCACATCAAGGGGATGGACGAGGTGCCCATTCCTCCCTTGCCTAAGGTGATCGAGCTTTACGAACAAGTGGCTGCGGCCGCTGGCGCCTTTGCCCCTGCACCGGTGGTGGGGGTAGCCCTCAATACCTTCGGTTGGGAAGAGGAAGCGGCCCTGGCCCAGATCCGCCAGGTGGAAGCAGAGACGGGCCGGCCCTGTACCGATGTGGTGCGCTTTGGGGCCGATCCTTTGTTGGACGCCATTCTCTCGGCAGGCTAGCCTAGAGCGCTCGGAGCCTGAGCTTCCTTGGAGCTGGTCTCGCTGTCGAGCACTTCCAAAATGGCCTTGGCCGCGCGGGCCAGAACTCCTGGCTCCCCCAGAGCTGCCCGCATGGCGGCGTAGTCAGCCTGCAGTTGGGCGCGGCGCTCGGGCCGGGTCAGCAGCTCCAGCGCCAGTTGGGCAATCCGTTCCGGCTGGGCCTCCTCCTGGAGCAGCTCCGGCACAATGGGACGCATAAGCACCAAATTGGGGGGAGCCATAAAGGGCACCGACACCTTTAGCCAATGGCGGGCTAGCCAAAAGGTGAGCGGGTTGAGGCGGTAGATCACCACTTGCGGGATCCCCAAGATGGCTGCCTCCAGGTTGACGGTGCCCGACTTGGCCAACACCAGGTCAGCAGCCGCCAAAAGCAGGTGATGGGCCTTTGGAGGGGAAAGGCGAGGCAAGAAAAGGGTGAGATCCTCCAGCCCATAGCGGCGGGCGGCTCGGGCAATTGGGGCAGCAAAATGGGGCGAGGCCAGCGGCGCCCAAAACTGCACCTGGGGCAGACGAGCCCGCAGCAGCCGCGCTGCCTGAAGCAGGACAGGCAAAACTGAGCGCAACTCCTGACGGCGGGAGGCGGGCAGCAGCGCCACCACCGTTGCCTCCTCCGGGATCCCCAACTCCGCCCTGGCCTGCGCACGACCGGGGACACTCGCCAAAATATCCAGCAGGGGGTGGCCGACATAGCAAACCCGGGCACCTGCTGCGGCGTAGTAGCGGGCCTCCTCGGGGAAAATGGCCACCATCAGTCGCATTTGCTGGGCTAGGCGGTAGGTGAGGCGGCTGCTGGGCGACCACACCCATTCCTGGGGGGCAATGTAGTAGACGGCAGGGATGCGCCGCCGCTGCAACAGGGAAGCCACGCGGCTGTTGACGCCGATGTAGTCTACCAGGATGGCTAGATCTGGTGGATCTTGCTCTAGGAAGCGGCGGATCTTCCACTCCGCCCACAGCGCAGGGAGGACGAAGGGAAGGGCCTCCAGAATACCGATGGAGCCAATTTCAGTTGTGCGGTGCAGCAGCCGGGCTCCAGCAGCAACCATCTCCTCTCCCCCAACTGCCGTGATGCGCAGGTGCGGACGCTGGCGCAGCAGCTCGCGGATGAGATGGCCAGCCTGCAGATCCCCGGAGACTTCGCCGGTGCAGACAAACAGATGGCTCACAGGTCGTCCCCGTCCTCAGCATCATCTTTGCTGCGACGCAAGGCAGGCAGAGGACCACGCCGTTGCGGCTGGGAAAGGGAATCTTCCAAAAATTGCAGCAGGTGTAGCAGGGATCCCGTCTCGTCCACCAGCTCTTTCCCCTCTAGGGAGAGGATGCTCTGCCCGTTCTCGGTTCGCAGGCTCTCCCGCAGCGTTCGCAGCGCCTTTTCCAAGGGCAATCCGGAGCGGTAGAGCAGCCGGTAGGCTTGGCGCAAGGCCGGCAGGGATCCCTCCATCCCCTTGGCCCGCCGCAGCCCCACCAAGTTGAGGCCACGGATGCGGGCTGGATGCCCCTCCACCAACAGGTAGGGTGGAACATCGCGATCCACCCGACTCATCGCCCCCACCATAGCCAGGCGCCCTACCCGGGTAAACTGGTGGATCCCGACCATGCCGCCGATGCGCGCCTGGGACTCGATGTGAATGTGGCCAGCCAGGGAAACCGCGTTGGTGATCACCACTTGGTTTTCGATGACGCAGTTGTGGGCGACATGGACATAGGCCATCAATAGGTTGTAGTCGCCAATTATCGTCGCCTCCCCCTCGTTGGTGGCTCGGTTAATGGTGACAAACTCCCGAATGAGATTGCCCCTGCCAATGACCAGCTGCGAGGGTGCGCCGTTGTACTTTAGGTCCTGCGGCTCTGTGCCCAGCACCGCTCCTGGAAAAATCTGGTTGTCCTCACCAATCTCGGTCCAGCCCTCGATCACCACATGGGCCCCCACCACGGTGTTGGCACCAATGCGCACATGTTCGCCAATAACGGCATAGGGGCCCACCTGCACCGTCTCGTGCAACTCAGCCTTGGGATGGATCACCGCAGTGGGGTGAATCCGCTGCCGTGAGCAGTGCGGCACACTTGCGAAGTCGGGAGGGGATCCTGCTGAAGCCAACACACTCATCTCCAACTAGCCAGCAACTGGAGCAACGCTCCCAACTCTTTCTTCTCCCCAGCTCACTCAGGCTGCTTGCAGGCGCTGCATGGCTCGATTGTACTCTTGATTGGGAAAACAAGGACGGCTCGGCTGATCCTCAGAGGCCAAAACTAAGCTAGGGGGGAAAGCACGATGGTACTGGAGACACTGCCGCTGGTTGCCGCTGTAGCCATCGCCATTTTTATGCTGGTCTTCTGGGTGCGGGTAGTTCGAGAGGCCATCTGGACAGCGGTGGGGATCGTGATCCTCCTAGCCGTTTTGTACGTGGTCTTTAGAATCGGCCCGCGGCAGGTGCTCCAGGAGCTGCGAGATCCCTTTGCCCTCCTCGACCAAGTTTGGCAGGTAATCCTGAGTTGGTTCCGGGCTCTTCTTTCTTAGGATCGTTATCCCCTATACAATGCTCCAGCAGGGGAACTCAGCCTGTTGAGTGGCTAGCAGCCCCTGCCTTAGTTTTCAACCCTTTTCTTGCCATGCCTTCCAGTTTTGACCGGGATCCCCAGGATCACCTAGAAGCTCCTGCTCTCTTTAGCGGGAGGGAGTTCTCAGACATTGAGGTAGAGGTAGAAGACTTGGGGGAGCGCCGCCGCCAAGTGCAAGGCCGCATCTTGATCCCAGTAGAGCGCCGGCAGGTCTGGCAGGTTTTAACCGATTACGACCATCTGGCGGAGTTTATTCCTAACTTGGTGGAAAGTCGCCTCCTCGGCAGCCAGAATGGCCGCAAACTGGTGCGTCAAGTGGGATCCCAGCAAGTTCTGTTTGCCCGGTTTTCTGCAGCGGTGGTGCTGGCTATCGAGGAAGTGTTTCCCCACCAACTGCGCTTTCAAGAAGTAGAAGGGGATTTCCTCATCTTCGAGGGGTTTTGGGAGCTAGCCGACTGGCTAGACCAGCAGACCCTGCTCACCTACCACCTGCAGGTGCAACCGCCGCGCCGCATGCCGGTTGGCCTAGTAGAACGGCGCATCCGCCGCGATCTCGCCCTCAACCTGCAGGCCATTCGGGAGCGCTGCCTAAGTCTAGGGGGATCCTCTCCCTAGTTACCCTTGGCTGGGATCGGGGAGCTGCCAAGTCTGGCTGCCCTAAACTAAGTCTGGCTGCCCTAAACTAAGGATCGTCAGGTTTCCTCTCGTCAAATGTCCAGATCCCGCTACAGCCAAGAGGACGTGCAGCAGATCCTGCAGCGGGCCATCGCTCGCCAGCCGCGCCTTGGTGAGTTTACCCGCTCGCAACTGGAGGAGATGGCTGCCGAACTGGGGATCTCTCCCCAAGAGCTGGAGGAGGCCGAGCGGGAATGGAGAGCCTGGCAGCAGCTAACCAACCAACAGCGTGAGTTTCAACGCTACCGCCAGCGGCAGTTCTACCAATTGCTGGGGCAGTATGCCATTGTCAACAGCTTCCTAGTAGGCTTGGATTGGCTCTCCGGCGGAGGGCTGTCTTGGTCGCTGTTTATACTGATGAGCTGGGGCCTGGCCGTCGCCCTCAAGGGCTGGAGCACCTACCAGACGGAAGGGGAACGCTACGAAAAAGAGTTTCGGCAGTGGCAGAAAAAACGCCAAAAGCAGCTCCAGCGTCGATGAGACACCTCTTGTCTTTGAAGGGAAGCCTCTTGAGGGGGTACCCTCGCCAGGTGCTATTATTGTTGGGCAGAAGCAAACACCTGTGCGGGCGTAGTTTAATGGTAAAACCGCAGTCTTCCAAACTGCTGTTGACGGTTCGATTCCGTTCGCCCGCTTGTACTCAAGATCTTTTAGAGATCCAGGCTGCAACCCAGCCCCTAGGTTGGGGAGGCCGGACTGAGGGCTTAGCCAAGGGAGGGGTGAGGTTCGCCTCTCTCTTGAATAGCAGCCAAGGCCTGTCGATGGAGCGTCGGGTTGGCCGCCGCCAACACTTCTCCTCTAGAAGTGCGGGTTAAGGGATCCCCCGACCAATCGGTAATCACGCCGCCGGATCCCTCGATCACGGGCACGAGAGCAGCAAAGTCGTAGAGGGCGAGGCCGCACTCCATCACCAGATCGATGTAGCCGCTGGCCAAGAGGCCGTACTGGTAGCCGTCGCCGCCGTAGGAGGTGATGTGAACCAAACGGCTGAGCTGCTGAAAGCGCTGCTGCTGGTCTGGCTGAGCAAACAAATCAGGAGTGGTACAGCTCAAAGAGGCGCGGCTGAGGTCGGTGGTGGCTTTGCTGCGACTAAGCTGTTGGGTGGAAGGGGTTATCCAGCGGGTTGGTTGTCCCTGCACCCCCACCCAGCGCTCGCGCAACACCGGCTGATCGATGATGCCCAAGATGGGACGATCTTCTTCTAAAAGAGCGATCAAGGTGGCGAAGGTGGGCTTGCCAGTGGAAAAGGCGATGGTGCCATCCAAGGGATCCAAAACCCAGGTATAAGGGGATCCGGTCTGGTGGAAGCCAAACTCCTCGCCAAGGACGTTGTGCTCCGGCACGTGGGCGGCCAGCAACGCCCGCATTGCCCGTTCTGCTTCCCGGTCGGCTATCGTTACGATAGGGGATCTAGCCTCTTTGTACTCGGCCTGCAGCTCCCCGCGAAACAGAGGCCGGATCACCGCTCCGGCTGCGTCGGCTAGAGCCTGGGCCAAGGCAATCCACTCTGGCTTAACCACTCTCTTGCCTACCTCGTCGGTGTTCTCTCCTAGCATAGGGAACTCGGCTATGCGTGCTGGCCGACTGTTAACCCCTCTGGAATGGCTCTGGACCGCAATTGGAGTGATCTTGACCATTTTGGGCACCCTAACCCAGGTGAGCTTGCCGCCTCAGTGGCCAGGGGTGGGAGGATATAGCTTTTCCCTGCAAATCGGCGGCATGCTGCTAACGGCCTGTCTGGCGGGACCGGTGGCGGCAGTGTGCGCCCAGCTTGTCTATCTAGGCTTGGGATTGGCAGGGCTGCAGGTGTTTGCCCAGGGAGGGGGGTGGCAGTACCTGTACCAGCCCGCCTTTGGCTATTTGCTCGGGTTTTTGCCTGCGGCCTGGGCCTGCGGGACGATGGCCTTTCGACAAAGGGATCCCCACCTGCTGCCTACTTCCCTTCTCCCTCGCCGCAACCCCTACCTGCTGCCCAGCATCTCTGCGCCGGTGCGTCTGCAGGATTTGGCCGCCGCCAGTTTGGTGGCCCTGGCCCTGGTTCACCTGACCGGGATCATCTATCTCTTGGCTACCCAGCCCTGGAATGGAGAGTTGCTGAAGTTGCTTCGGCTCTACTCCGGCTATACCCTGCCAGGACAGCTTATCGCGGTTAGCTTCGCTGCCGTCATAGCCCTGCTCCTGCGGCGCTTGCTGCTGCTTTAGCGCAAAGACTCTCTATGGCTGGGACGGGAAAAAAGGGTGATCCAGAAGCGGGCTTGCTGCAGGGCAAGGGGTTTCATCAGGTTTCTGCAAAGGCTTTGTAGGGAGACGAAAAGATGCAGCGCGCTGCTCTGACTCTTGCGGCCATGGGCCTTTTGGCTACGGCGTTGACCAAGAAAACTGGGTTTCAAGCCCTGCCCTTGAGGGCGGCTTTTTGTGTGATGCTCTAGATAGCAGAAGGACAACTTTGCATGTACTTTGTCCGCAAGCTCAAGCTGGGAGTTTCAGACCAACTGCAACTTTTGAGCAGAGCCGCAGGCAAG
>NZ_JANSHF010000028.1:0-10866 GCF_047461475.1 Synechococcus sp. WC10meta | reverse complement strand
AGATGTGTATAAGAGACAGACACATAGAGCTTCTCCAGGCCCAGCTTGTTCTCCACCGCCCGCAAAGCCTGAATCTGGCAGCCTACGCCGATGACCAAGAGGCGCTTGAGGCCGCTTTGCTCTACCTCCTCTAAGACCGACAAGTTGGGCGATAGCGTTGGCTTGTTAACCCGCGCCGCCAAAACTGCCTCCGGGGTACGCGCCAAGATAGGCCGCGGCTGAAAGCGATCCTGGGGATCCGCCTGCACGCACACCACGCCTTCTACTAGGCCGCTGCTGAGGGCCTTCATGCCAATGCTGCTGACAATACCCGTCCACTGGGCACCAGGGATCGGATCCCGCTTGCGGGCCGTGTACATTGCCTCGTAGACGCCGAAGTAGTCGGTATCGCTGACAGCAGGCGACTTGGAGCGCAGCGATTCTCGGGATCGCCCGTGGGTTTGCTCTTCCAGGTGGGTAAATTGCTGGTTTAAAAAGGCACAGGCCTCTTTGACATGGGCGACATAGCGGGTATCGCAGAGGCCGCACTGGCTACACAGCTCTTTGGCTGGATAGTGGCCGGAGCGAATGGGCCGAGCCGGACGCGGTGGACGAGATCCCATAAGGTCTAGACCCTAGCCGACACAGGAGCCCTGGGCGGGTACCTCCTTACAGTTTGCCGCCAAAACCGCAGACAGCGCGCAGAGAAGTTGAGAATCCGCGCTCCTGCCAAGTCCTTAGCTCCCTTAGCCTCTGCCCAAACCACTTTCTATGGCCCAGCGGGCCAGCTCGGTGCGATTGTGCAGGCCGGTTTTGGCTAGCATGTTGCTGACATGGCTTTCGATGGTGCGCTGGCTCACCCCCATCACCTCGGCAATCTCGCGGTTGGACATGCCCCTGGCTACGTACTGGAGCACCTTGGTTTCCGTGGGAGTAAGCTCAACTTCTCGATCTAGCTGGATGACCGGCTGAACGGGGGCACCTTGCATTTGCAACAGGCGCTCCGTGCGTTTGAGGGTAGCTTCCACCTGCGCCACCAGCTCTTCCGGTTCAAAGGGCTTGACCAGGTAGGCGTCTGCCCCCGTATTGAGCCCGCGCACCCGATCTGCCGTTTGCCCCCGCGCCGAGAGAAAAATGACCGGGATCCAATCCGTGGCCCTATCGGAGCGAAGGGTCTGGACAAAAGTGTAGCCATCCATCTCCGGCATCATCACATCGCAGATGATGAGATCCGGAATCAAGCGGCGCATCACCTCCAGGGCTTCCAGACCATTGCTGGCTGCCACCACCTCGTAGCCGCGAAACTCCAGGTAATCCTTCACCAGGAGGACGAGATTGGGATCGTCATCAACAACCAGTAAGCGCTTTGGGGCGTCCACGGCTAACCTCGTCGTTGCTGGCAAGCCCAGATGACCGGGACTTGCTAGGTAAACTTTTGGAGATGGAGAGACCCAGAATCTACGGCCAAGATTCTACCTTGCTCCTGATGGTTTCCACTGGCTTGTGTAGATTTTCTTCAACCAGCTAGGAGGGGCTTCAGCAAGCTCTGCCTTGGGATCCCTGGCAGCTAGCAGCCTCCACCTAGCCTTTTAGGGTAAGTTTGCTTGGCGGGTTTTTCCCATAGTCAAGGAAGGCAGAGCTAGGGGAGAATGTTGAGAGCAGCAAGCGTGAGCCTGGCTGGGTAGAGAGGGTGGAAAAGGGTACGCTGGTAGAGTTTCGCCACAATAACGAGCGGCTATTGGCTGTAGTTCAGGGCACGGAGGGCAAAAAGAACCTGCTGTTGGAGGTGCCCTCAGGGCAGGTTTACAGCGTTCACCCCCGCCAAATTACGTTTGCCCTGAACGGCAATTCCAACTTTACCGTTTCCGACATCCCCAGCTTTTGGCAGGCGGTTCAGGCGAAGCTGGATCCCGAGAGCTTGGCTTTGGCCTGGGAATTGGTTCAGGAGGAGCGGCGGCCCCTGAGCCTGTCGGAGATGGCGCAGTTGTTGTTTTCCGACGATTCGCCGGTCTCCACCTATGCAGCCTACCGCCTTTTGAGCGAGGATTACATTTACTTTAAGGAGAAGGGAGAAGGCTACGAGCCGCGCCCGCCGGCACAGGTAAAGGAAATTCTCCATCAAATTGCTGTCGCCCAGCAGCGGCAGCAGGAGCAGGCCGAGTTTGAGGCCCGCCTAAAGGCAGCGGTGGCCCAGCCTGGGCAAAAGTACACTTGGACCCCGGCGGAACGGGCTCGTCTGGAGCTGTTGGAGCGCTTAGCTCTGCAGGGAGCACCCGATAGCCTTCGCAACTACGAGGACCTTTCCCACAACCTCACCCCCTCGGATCGCGAGCGGGCTTCCCACCTGCTGCGGCTCCTGGGATTCCCCGACACGCCCCAGGGAGCTTTTGAGGCGTTGGTGGCTTTGGGACTGTGGAGCCGCCACGAGAACCTGGCCCTGCGCCTTACGGGGATCCCCACCCAGTTCCCCAAAGAGGTGGAGCGCTACACCCAAACTTTGCTGGGCGGCCCCCCTCCCTTCCTGGAGTCCCATCGGCGTCGGGATCTCACTCATCTTCACACCTACACCATTGACGACGCCAGCACTCGCGACATCGACGATGCCCTCAGCGTCGAGTTTTGGTCGGAGGACGAGGCGAAGCTTTGGATCCACATTGCCGATCCCAGTTGTTGGGTGCAGTGGGGGGATCCTCTAGATCTAGAGGCCCGCCGGCGGGGTACCAGTGTCTACCTGCCAGAGCGGGTGATCCCGATGTTCCCGCCAGAGCTGTCCACTGGTCCTATGAGTTTGGTGCAGGGGGAGGTGCGGCCTGCCCTTAGCTTTGGCATTCGCCTGGGAGGCGACGGGGCGGTGCGCGACTACGAAATTTGCCTTAGCCAAATCCAGGTAAACTACCGCCTCACCTACGACGATGCCGACGAGATGCTGGAGTTGGAGGCAGAGCCGCAGCTGACAGCCATTGCTCGGGCAGCCCGCTGGCGCTACACCTGGCGACTTGGGCAAGGGGCGATCCCTATTGGCCTGCCGGAGCAGGACATCAAGGTCATCGACGAGATCCCCCACCTGCGCGTTATTGAGGATACGCCGGCGCGGCAGATGGTGGCGGAAATGATGGTGCTGGCCGGCGAGGTAGCCGCTCGCTTTGCCCGCCAGCATGGGATCCCAGTGCCCTACCGCCTGCAGCCTGCTCCCGAACTGCCCCCGCCGGAAGTTTTGGAGCTGTACCCCCAGGGGCCGGTCAGGTCCTTTGCCATCATGCGGTGTCTGTCGCGGGCAGAGGTGGCCACGCAACCTGAGCGGCACGCGGGCCTGGGCCTTGATGCCTACTGCCAGGTAACTTCCCCAATTCGCCGCTACCTGGATCTGGTGGCGCACTACCAGATCAAGGCCTTTTTGCGCGGGGATCCCCTGCCCTTGACAGAAGCCGAGGTACAGCAGGTGTTGCTAGGCATTGAGCCAGGCACGGCCGAGGCCGCTCAGGTGGAGCGCAAGTCCAAGCGCTACTGGAGCATTGAGTACCTGCGCCAGCGACCAGGGCAGACTTGGCGGGCCTTGGTTCTGGGCTATCTGCGCGAGGAGGAGAACCTGGTGATGGCCATGCTGGATGAGATTGCCTTTCGCGTGCCGGTGCGCTTGGAGCGGCAGGTGCCGCTGGGGGCCTGGATTGAGTTGGAGGTCCTCCAAGCAGATCCCCGTGCCGATGTGATTGAGTTGCGGGAGGTAAGAGACTTTGCTCCCTAAAGAGGGGGGTAGCTGATACAACAGAGGAGGGTTATCCCCGTTCCCCAGGAGGAGTTCCATGGCCACACGACCTTCTGGCCCGCCGCCGATTGTCTATATTCTCCTGATTGCCATCTTGGGGTGGGGCGGCTGGTATGCCCATCGTTCAGGCTTGCTCAGCTCCTGGCTTAGCCGCACCTCTGGGAGCCCGACTGCTCAGCCGCAAGCCCCAGCGGCACCCAACCTTCCCCAGGCACAGGCCCCCAATCCCCCTGCCAGCTCCGTTAACCTGGACACTTCCCTGCCCAACCCGGCGGTGCTGCAGATGGATGGCAGCGTCACGATGGTCCGCATCGTCTTGGCCTTGAAGTCTGGCTACAGCCAGCGCAACCCCAGCATCCCCATTACCTACGGGATCCCGGATGGCAAGCCCAACGGCTCCAATGCTGGCCTTAAGGCGCTGATGGAGGGCCGCATCCAGCTTGCTGCCAGCTCCCGCCCCCTCAACGCCACGGAGGTGCAGGCGGGTTTGCAGGCCATCCCAGTGGCCAAGGATGCGCTGGCGGTGGCGGTGGGGGTCAACAACCCCTACAAGGGCGGCCTGACGCTGCAGCAATTGGCCGATATCTTCCAGGGTCGGATTACCAACTGGAGCCAGGTGGGCGGTCCGGATCGGCGGATTCGTGTCCTCAACCGCGCTCCCCAGAGTGGCACCTACAGCGTTTTCCAAGAGCTGGTGTTGCTGGGGCTGCCCTTTGCCCCCGACAACCCCCCTTACTTCACCACCGCCACCGAAGATGTCACCACTCCTCTCCTGCGGGCGCTGGGGGAAGACGGCATCACCTACAGCACCGTGGATCAAGTGCAGAACCAGCAAACGGTGAGGATGGTGCCCATCGACGGCCAGATGCCCACCCGCGAGGCCATTCAAAGTGGCCGCTACCCGCTGGCCCGCAACGTGTTCTTGGTGGTGCCGCGAAAGACCAGCCCCGTGGTGGCTGACTTCATTAACTACGCCCTCTCGGATCAAGGCCAACAGATCATTGGCCGCACCGAGTTCATCCCGCTGCGCTAGCCAGCCTAGCGGTTGGCGCGGTAGAGCAAGGCCCCCCCTATGCCTAGGCAGACGAAGTTGGGCAGCCAAGCTGCCACCTCTGGCCCCAGCGTCCCGATCTGCCCCAGCGCCTGGCTGACAAACAGGAGCACATAGTAGGCAAAGATAATCAGCACGCTGAGGCCCAAGCCCAAAGAAGAACTGGTGCGCTGGGGTCGTAGGCCCAGCGGGGCCCCGATCAGGGTGAAGGCCAGACAGGCAAAGGGGATGGCGTACTTCTGGCTAAGGTTGACCTGGAGGCGGCGTACCCGCTGCAGATCCCCTGAGCTGGCAAGAACCTCAATGTAGCGGCGCAGCTCTGGAATGTTCATCTCCTCGGGGCTGCGAACCTCCTGGGCCAAATCCAGCGGCGCCCGCGACAGACGCAGCTCCTGGCGGGCAAAGGTGGCGATGTTGCTGTAGGTGCCGTCGGGCGAAACGATGTAGGTGGTGCCCTCCTCAAACACCCAGAGGTTCTCCCGGGGATCCCAGCGCCCCCGCTGCGCCAGCAGAATTTGACTGAGAGCCTCGTTAGAGACATCCAGGACGATCACGCCGCGCATCTCTTGGCCATCGAAGCTGCGGGCGTAAAACTGACGGGTTAGCCCTTGCCGTCGGGAAAAGCTGCCATCGGGCTCCGGCGTGAGGATCTCGCCAAATTCTTGGTAGAGGATGTTCTCGCGGCGAAAGTCAGGATGCCGGTTCAAAGCGCGGTTTAAAGTCAAGGCTGCCTGGCGATTGCTCACCGGCACCACCAGCTCGTTGAACAGAAACGTTAGCGCCGTTACCAACAAGCTGAGCAGGACAGCCGGCACCACCAGGCGGTAGAGGCTCACGCCGCAGGCGCGTAGAGCCGTGATCTCGCTATCGGCAGACAGGCGCCCATAGGCCAGCAACGTCGCCAACAACATTGCCATGGGAAACGTCAAGACGATGATCCCCGGTGCCCGCAGCAGAAACACCTGCAGGGCCACTGAAATCGATAGCCCCGCCTCCACCACCAGGCGCACCAGCTCAAACAGAGAGCTCACGGCCATCACCAGGGTGGTAAACGCCCCCACCCCAAAGAGAAACGGCAGGAGCATCTCGGAGAGGATGTAGCGATCCATCAGGCCTACTGCACAGACGAGGGAGAGCCTGCGGCAAGACTGCTTGACCGAACAAGGAGTGGGGGGAGAGGAGAGTTTCACGCAACCTAAGGGTAGTTGGGACAGCAAGCCCTTCGCCCAAGAGGTGAAGGCTGTTAACGACTTTAGACCGGAACCTTGGGGAACAAAAGGTTAATTCCCTCCCTTTCTCAATCCAATCCGCCTACGATCGACCTAGGCGGGCAGAGAACTGGGCTGGGTTCCAGCATGGCTTCTTTTCATCTCAAGGGTTTGCTGGAGCGGCTCCTGGAGCTACGACAGCAGGTTGTCGAGGGATCCCAGAACTACCTGGCCGCCTGGGGCTGCCTTGGGAACCCTCCTGCAGCCCTCTGCAACCTGGCGCGCTACCTGGCGCTACGCCAACACGATCTGCGCAACCTGCAATTGGAGCTGGCTGCGGTGGGGCTGTCCTCGCTGGGACGGTGTGAATCGCGGGTCTTAGAGACCCTGGATGCGGTGATCGCCACTTTGGCAGCCACGCAGGGCCTAAGCCACAAGGGGCCCAGCTATGAGGAGTTTTACGCTGGGGACATGGCGCTGGAGCAGCATGCTGAGGCGCTGTTTGGCCCTCCTTCTCCCCACCGCCGCGCCCGCATCATGGTGACCCTGCCCAGCGAAGCTGCCGAGCAGCCCGAGCTGCTGCTGCAACTGCTGCAACGGGGGATGAACGTGGCCCGGATCAACTGCGCCCACGACGATCCCCTGGTGTGGGAGAAAATGGTGGCCCACTTGCGCCAGGCCGAAGCCCAGACTCAACGGCGCTGCAAGATTTTGTTCGACCTGGCCGGCCCCAAGATCCGCACGGGCCCGGTGGCCATGCCCCCCGGCAAAGCCAAGGTGTACCGCGGGGATCGCCTCCTGCTCACGGCAGCCATGCCGCCGGTCACCTCTGACCCCTCTTGCCAGGTGGCTTGCACCCCGCCAGAGATCTTGGCGCACCTGCAGGTGGGGGCAACTGTCTGGATCGACGACGGCAAAATCGGCGCCCGTGTCGTAGGGATCGAGCCGGTAGGGGTGGTGCTGGAGGTGGACAAAGTCGCCCCGCAGGGCAAGAAGTTGCGGGAGGGAAAGGGCCTCAACTTTCCCGACAGCCAGCTCCCGATCCAGCCTCTGACCGAGAAAGATCGCCAAGACTTGGACTTTGTGGTGCAGCATGCCGACCTGGTGGGCTATTCCTTTGTCCAGCAGCCGGCAGATTTGCAGTTGCTGTTTTCTGAGCTGGAGCGGCGCCAGGCCCGTCCTGATCTGGGCTTGCTCCTCAAGATTGAAACGCAGCGGGCGGTGAAAAACCTACCCGCCTTGATCGCGGCCGCCGACGGCTGCCGACCGCTGGGGGTGATGATTGCCCGGGGGGATCTGGCCGTAGAGATAGGTTGGCTGCGCTTGGGGGAGATCCAGGAGGAACTGCTGTGGATCTGCGAGGCGGCCCATGTGCCGGTGGTTTGGGCTACGCAGGTGCTGGATCAGCTCACCAAAGAGGGCCTGCCCTCGCGGCCTGAGCTTTCCGATGCGGTGCTGTCTGCCCGCGCCGAGTGCGTCATGCTCAACAAAGGCCCCTATCTCCTCGAGGCAGTTGCCCTTCTGGATGAGCTGCTGGCCCGGATGCAAGCCCACCAACACAAGAAAAGCCAACGCCTGCGAGCTTTGTACTCCTGGCGCTAAGCCAGAGCAGCCTCAAAGACGAAACTTCTCCCCCAGGTAATACTTGCGCACCAAGGGATCCGCCGCCAGCTCTGCTGCCGTGCCCTTGGCCAGAATGGCTCCCTCGTTGAGAATGTAGGCCCGGTCGGTGATCTCCAGCGTCTCCCGCACGTTGTGGTCGGTAATCAAGACGCCGAGGCCCCGCTGCTTGAGCTTGGCCACCACCTCCTGGATGTCGGCCACCGCAATGGGATCCACCCCCGCAAAGGGCTCATCCAGCAGCAAAAATTTCGGCCCGTGGATCCCAGCAGCCAGGGCGCGGGCAATCTCGGCGCGGCGCCGTTCTCCCCCCGACACCTGCAAGCCCAAACTGTGGGCCACATGGGCAATGCGGAACTCCTCGAGCAGGTGGTTGAGGCGCTGCTGCCAGAGGCGGCGAGGCACCCCCGTCTGCTCCATAACTAGCAGCAGGTTGTCTTGAATGCTGAGGCGGCGAAAGATGCTCGGCTCCTGGGCCAGGTAGCCGATCCCCAATTGGGCGCGGCGATGCATGGGCAGATGGGTAATATCTTGGTCATCTAGCCAGACATGGCCGCGGTTGGGCTGGATTAGGCCAGTCATGATGTAGAAGGTGGTGGTTTTCCCCGCTCCGTTGGGCCCCAGCAACCCGACGATTTCCCCTTGCTCAATGCTCAAGCTGACATCCTTGACCACCTCGCGGCGGCCATAGCGCTTACAGATGTTTTCCAGTCGAATCTGCATAGGGCCAGCCCAGGACTAGACGCTTTTTCCTAATCAATGCTGGCGGATCCCGAAAGCTAGTTCCAGCAAAAGCAGTGGGCCCCACCGCCGCTCCAGGAGGTCCAGATGCCCCTATCCTGGGAGCAATGCAGGACAACCTCGCTCCGCTGGGTTGTTGTCGTTAACTTGGCTACCATGAATTTCCCTCTCCAAGCTTCCGCTATTCTGGCGCTGCTGACCACGGCAACGGTTGCCTCCACTGCCGCTGCCACCCCCAACGCTTGCTTCCTGCGCTACCTGCTGGCTTCCAAAGCCTGCCCCAACTGCCGTCTGGGAAGCAACCTGGATCTGGCAGAAGCCAACTTCCAGGGTGCCGACCTCATCGAGGCCAACTTGGAGCGCGCTATCCTGACCGGCGCCGATCTCAGCGGTGCCTACCTGGTGGGAGCCAATTTGCCGCAAGCCAACTTGCGCGGCGCCAATCTTAGCGGTAGCTACCTGGAGGGGACGGATTTGCGCGGTGCCGACCTGCGGGGGGCTAATCTCTCTACGGCGCGGACTTGCGCGGGGCCGATCTGCGTATGCCAACCTGGTTGGAGCTGACCTGCGCTTTGCCCGCACCCAAGGCGCACGCCTTCAGGGTGCTGTCCGGGAGTAGCGCAAAGAGCTCCCTCTAGGAGAAGTGTCAAGCGTGAAAGCTCACTGCGGATGGCGAGACTCGAACTCGCATGGCAAAGCCACACGCCCCTCAAACGTGCGCGTATACCAATTCCGCCACATCCGCGCTAGCTGGACTCCTGCTATCCTAGCAGCAAAAAGGCCGGGGTGTTAAGGGGCCGGCAACCCTAGTCCTCGGTCCAAAACCGCTCCGAGAGGTACTTGTCGGCCCCGTCGCAGAAAATGGTGACCACCACCCCCCTGGAAAGTTGGCGAGCCACCTCAAGGGCAGCCACCACATTGGCACCAGAAGAGATGCCCACCAGTAGCCCTTCCTCCAAAGCTAGGCGCTTCACCATCTTCTGGGCAGCTTCGGTGGAAACCTCGAGGTGCCGGTCCGGCAAGCTAGGATCGTAAATCGCTGGCTTGAGGGCCGTGGCCATGTGCTTGAGGCCTTCGAGGCCGTGGAAGGGGGAGTCCGGCTGCATGGCAATGATCTGGATATCAGAGCGGTACTCCCGCAGGCGTCGCCCCACCCCCATGCAGGTGCCGCTGGTGCCTAGCCCGGTTACGAAGTGGGTGACCTGTCCCTGGGTTTGTTCCCAGATTTCCACCCCTGTGGTCTCGTAGTGGGCCTGCCAGTTGGCGGGATTGCTGTACTGGTCGGGATAGAAGTAGAGATCGGGGTTTTCGGCGTAGAGAGCGCGGGCTTTCTCGATGGCCCCATCGGAGCCGAGGGCTGGATCCGTGAGCACCAAGTCCACCCCGTAGGCAGCGAGGATCTTCTTGCGCTCTGGGCTAGCGTTGGCCGGCAGGGCCAGCTTCACCTTGTACCCCAAAGCTGCCCCTATCCAGGCATAGGCAATGCCCGTGTTGCCGCTGGTGGCATCCAGGATAATCTTGCCAGGCGTAAGCTTGCCCTCGCGCTCGCCAGCGCGAATCATGTTCAGGGCCGGGCGATCCTTGACCGAGCCGCCGGGGTTGTACCACTCTGCTTTGCCGTAAACTCGCACCGCTGGCGGCAAATCAGCAGTAACCCGCCGCAGGCGAATGAGCGGCGTCCGTCCCACCAGCTCAATGGGGCTCTCGACCGCAGGGGGCAAGGGGCGAGAAGAAAACGCACTCGGGTACAAGCGGGATCCCTCGCTAGACAAGCACTGGACTGGACAACCATTGCTCATCTTATCCCGGTGTTCGTCAGTTCCAGCCTCTTCTGGGCTTCCCCGGCTCCTTTAGCTAGACTCTAAGATGGGGGTTAGCAAAAAGCACTTTGGGCAACAGCAGGATGCGGAGCGGCAGGGCAGAAATCGGCATTGTAACGGCGCAACAATTTGATCGCCGGCGAGGTCAGATCCACGTCTACGACGGCGAGGGCAAGGGCAAGTCACAGGCGGCTCTGGGGGTTGTGCTGCGTTCAATTGGGCTGGGGATTGAAAACTCGGCCCCTAGCCGGGTGTTGCTGGTGCGGTTTCTCAAGGGACCGGGCCGCACCTATGCAGAGGACGCCGCGATTGCCGCTCTGCAGCGGGGCTTCCCCCACCTTATCGATCAACTGCGCACGGGGCGAGGAGAGTTCTTCGGCCCCGACGAGATTACCAAGTTTGACCGCCAAGAGGCTCGCCGCGGCTGGGATGTAGCCAAGGGGGCGCTGGCATCGGGCTTCTACTCGGTGGTGGTGCTGGACGAGCTAAACCCGGTGCTGGACCTGGGCCTGCTGCCTGTGGATGAGGTCGTCAGCACCCTCAAGCAAAAGCCAGAGGAGATGGAGGTCATCATCACCGGGCGGGGCGCCCCCAAGGAAATTATCGACCTAGCAGATCTGCACTCGGAAATGCGCAGCGTGCGGCGGGCGGCGGATCCCCAGAACCTGTCTCTTATACACATCT
>NZ_JANSHF010000027.1:0-11082 GCF_047461475.1 Synechococcus sp. WC10meta | reverse complement strand
CTGTCTACAAAGTTCGGTTGATCAACGAAGAGCGGGGCCTGGACGTCACCATCAATGTGCCGGACAACGAGTACATTCTGGACGTGGCGGAGGAACAAGGGATCGACCTGCCCTACTCCTGCCGCGCCGGAGCCTGCTCGACCTGTGCTGGCAAGCTGGTGAGCGGCACCGTGGATCAAAGCGATCAATCCTTCCTGGATGACGACCAGATTGCCCAGGGCTATGTGCTGACCTGCGTAGCTTACCCTACTTCTGACTGCACCATCATCACCCACCAAGAAGAAGCCCTTTACTGATCGAGCTTGAGTTTCCGTCCCTACCCTTGGCCCCTCTTCCTAAGGAAGGGGGGTTTTGCTTTGAGCAGCCCCTCTCCCAGAGCGAGAGGTTTAGGGCGGTATGATTTCTGTAGCACCTCAACACCCGCTAGCGATCGATGACACCTGAGCAAGAGCAGTGGCTAATCCGTGCCGTCCAAGAGTTGCAAGCTGCCCAGCAAGAAATGCGCCTTGTCCAACAAAACCAGCAGCTTCTTATTCAGGAACTGCGCGAGGGGCAGGCGATGCTGGCCCAGTTTTTCCGCGAGGCCCTGGATCGCTTTGACGAACGCACCCGGGCTATTGAGCGCCGCACCGAAGCCCTGGAACGCCGCACGGAAGCGTTGGAGCGCCGTACTGACGAGATGGCCGCAGAGATGAGAGAGATGCGGCAAGAGATCCGGGATCTGCGCCGCGACTTTCTGGAACGGCGCTAGCCCAAGCGACCTCTAGCCCTTCTTCCTAAGGGGTTTTATTTTGGAAGGCTAGGATGACAACAGAGAAGTTATGGCTCTGGCCATGGGATCCGTTTCCGCACCCCCAACAGCTCGCCTGAGCTTGGCGGAATACCTTGCTTATTCAGATGGCAGCGACACCCGCTATGAGCTGGTGGCGGGGGAGTTGGTTCCTATGGCCCTTCCAACCGGACGGCATGTGCAGATTCAAAAGTTTCTCAGCCAGGTTTTCGAGGCAGAGATTGCGCGGCAGCAGTTGCCCTGGACAACAATCCAGGGCGGCCTAGGGATCCAGTCGCCGCGGGGCAACCGCTGGGATACGGTGCGGATCCCGGATGTGGTGGTGCTGCCTTTGCAGCAGTGGCAGGAGATGGGATCCCGAGAGGCGTTGATTCGTCTAGAAGACCCGCCGCCGCTATTGGTGGTGGAGGTGGTGAGCGAGTCCAGCCGGGCAGCAGACTACCGGGCCAAGCGGGCGGAGTACTGCGTCTTGGGGATTGGTGAGTACTGGATTGTGGACCCTTTGGAAGAGAAAGTAAGCCTGCTGCTGCTCTATGAAGGCTGGTACGACCTGCTGGAGCTAAAGGGATCCGAGCGGGTGCCCTCAAAGGTTTTTGTAGAGCTAGAGTTGCAGGCGAGGGAGATCTTGGCTGCCGATTCAGGTTATCCTAGTAAAGGCACGGGGAGTTAGCTCAGTTGGTAGAGCGCTGCGATCGCACCGCAGAGGTCAGGGATTCGAGTTCCCTACTCTCCATCGCCCTCACCCCTAGCCCCTCTCCCAGCAAGAGAGGGGTGGTAGGATTTCCTTATTCCGTAGTGCTTCAGTAACCATGACACCTGAGCAAGAACAGTGGCTGATTCAAGCCATCCAAGAGTTGCAAGCCTCCCAAAGAGAGCTGCAAGCCTCCCAAAAAGAGTTGCAAGCTGCCCAGCGGGAGCTGCGCCTTGTCCAGCAGAACCAGCAGGTTTTGATTCAAGAGCTGCGGGAAGGACAGGCGATGCTGGCCCAGTTTTTTCGCGAGTCAATGGATCGCTTTGACGAGCGCACCCGGGCTATTGAGCGCCGCACCGAGGCCCTGGAGCGCCGCACGGAAGCGCTGGAGCGCCGCACTGACGAGATGGCGAAAGAGATGAGAGAGATGCGGCAAGAGATCCGAGATCTGCGCCGCGACTTTTTGGAACGGCGGTAGCCCAAGCCCTCCAATTGGCATTTGCCCTTCCTTGCAAGTTGGTCTATGTCTGTCATCCGCACCCTCCACCGCCAGTTGGTAGCCAAAGAGCGCTCTGCCGAGGAGATTGCCCGCGAATACCTAGATCGCCTGCACCAACTGGAGCCGCAGCTTAAGAGCTTCATTACCGTCACGGAGGAGCTGGCCCTGCAACAAGCTAGAGCCGTGGACGCCCGCATCCGCGCCGGGGAGGAGATCGGCCCTTTGGCCGGGATCCCCTTGGCTGTCAAGGACAACCTCTGTACCCAAGGGATCCGCACCACCTGCGCTTCCAGGATCCTGGAGGGGTTCATTCCACCCTACGAGTCGACGGTGACGGCGCGGCTGGCAGCAGCCGGCATGGTGATGGTGGGCAAGACCAATCTGGACGAGTTTGCCATGGGCAGCTCCACGGAAAACTCGGCCTTTCAGCGCACGGCCAACCCCTGGGATCTGACGCGGGTGCCGGGGGGATCCTCGGGGGGGTCGGCAGCAGCGGTGGCGGCAGACCAAGCGGTGGTGGCCTTGGGGTCCGATACGGGGGGATCGATCCGCCAGCCGGCAGCTTTTTGTGGCGTGGTCGGCCTTAAGCCTACCTATGGGCTAGTCTCCCGCTATGGGCTAGTGGCCTTTGCCTCGTCTTTGGATCAGGTGGGGCCCTTTGGGCGCACGGTGGAGGATGTGGCCCTGCTGCTGCAGGGGATTGCTGGCCATGACCCCCTGGACTCCACTAGCCTTAGGGTGGAGATCCCGGACTATAGCCAGGCCCTGATCCCCGAGATCAAAGGCTTCAAGATTGGAGTCATCCGCGACCTGCTGGGAGAGGGGTGTGGGGAAGAGACGCGCGCTGCCGTGCAAGCAGCCATCCAACACCTAGAGGAGCTGGGGGCCGAGATCCTGGAGATTGACTGTCCCAGCTTTCGCTATGGCCTGGCTACCTATTACATCATTGCCCCTTCGGAAGCTTCTTCCAATCTGGCCCGCTACGACGGGGTCAAGTACGGCCTGCGGGAGCCTGCCGACTCCCTCTTGGCTATGTATGGCAAGACGCGCGCCCGTGGCTTTGGGCCGGAGGTGAAGCGGCGCATTATGCTTGGCACCTATGCCCTCTCAGCCGGCTACTACGACGCCTATTACCTAAAAGCTCAAAAGGTGCGCACCCTAATCAAGCAGGATTTCCTCAGGGCTTTTGAGAAGGTGGACGTATTGGTCAGCCCCACCACCCCCACGCCAGCCTTCAAAGCGGGGGAGCGGGAGGATCCTTTGAGCATGTACCTGTGCGACCTAATGACGATCCCCGTCAATTTGGCGGGCTTGCCAGCGCTGAGCTTGCCCTGTGGCTTTGCCGACGGCCTGCCCATTGGCCTGCAGATCATCGGCAACGTCTTGCAAGAGAGCAAGGTGCTGCGGGTGGCCTATGCCTACGAGCAGAGCACTGACTGGCACAAGCGCCGCCCCCCGCTACCGCAGCCCTCGGTTGAAGAGGCGAGGGGATCCAAGGCCAAACACCAGTCCGGCAGAATTTAGGCCCTGCCCATCTGGTGAGTTGCCGAGAAGCGCTCCATAAAGCGCAGGAAGCGCTCCCACTCGGCTTCGGTTTCCATGTCGTAGACTACCTCCAGGGCTTTGAATTCCCCGTTGAGGAACTTGGCCGTGATGTTGCGGGTAGTTAGCTCCCCCTCTTCGTCAATCATCCGCATGCCGAGGATGTTTTGCGTATCTGTCTTCAACTCCTCGAAGCGAAAAATGGCAGATCCCCGGCTGCCAGTTTTAGATTTCAGCAGCCGTACCTGGGTGGGTACTTCCTCAATGCCGGGAGAAAACTCAATTCTGGCCATGGCTTCCTAGAGTTACGATTCAAGCATTATAGCTGGCAAAAGGCCCGCAACTCTTGAGCAGCCAGCTGCTCTAGGTAATGGCTGGCCTGGCGCTGGGCTGCGGCCACATCCGGGATCCAGTCACAGAGAGCGCCTACCCGGATGGGGTGGGACTGGACTGCCAAGTTGGCTCGGGCGGCAAGGGAGGCCTGGCCACAGAGAATCAAGAGGGGCTTCTGGGCTGCCCTAGCCTGCTGCAGCACCACCCCTACCACTTTGCCCATGGTGCTTTGTTCGTCAAAGCGGCCCTCGCCGGTGACCACGAGATCAGAGCGACGGATGTGCTCCGCCAGGTTCAACTGCTGAGCCAAAAGCTGGATCCCGGACTCCAGGGTGGCCCCCAAAAAGGCCACCAGCCCTGCTCCTAACCCACCGGCAGCGCCAGCACCAGGGATCCCCTCCACTGCCCGACCCAGGTCGCGCTTGACCACTTCAGCCCAACGCTGCAGCGCTTGCTCCAATTGCTGCACCTGCTGGGGGGTGGCTCCCTTCTGAGGGGCAAAGACGGCGGCTGCCCCCAGCGGGCCGGTGAGGGGATTTTGCACGTCGCAGAGGCCGCGGATGCGCTTGCCCTGCCAGACCGGCTGCTCAGGCGGCTCGATGCGCGCTAGCCGGGATAGCTCTCCCCCGCCCCAGGCCAGGGGATCCCCCGCTTCATCCAAGAGGCGATAGCCCAAGGCCTGGGCCATGCCTGCTCCTGCATCCACGGTGGCAGATCCCCCCAGCCCTATCCAGATCTCGGCAACGGGCTCCCGACAGGCAACCCGCACCAACTCCCCCAAGCCGTAGGTGGTGGTGCGGGTAGGATCCCGCCGCTCGGGAGGCAGTAAGGTTAGGCCCGCCACCTGGGCTATTTCCAGCAGCGCCCGCTTCCCTGCCACCCCGTACTCGGCCCAGACGGGATCCCCTAGGGGGCCAGTAACCCATAGGCCTTTCTTCTCGCCTCCTAGCGCCGCTAGCCATACCTCCAGCGTGCCCTCTCCCCCATCGGCTAAGGGGAGCAGCTCCACCTCTGCCTCGGGCAAGACCTGGCGGAGGCCCCGGGAAATGCTCTCTGCGGCGGCCTTAGCCGTCAGGGATCCCTTGAAGCTATCCGGGCAGACTAAAATTCGCCGCAGCGGGCGGCTGAGCTGGGATGCCTTGAATGTCCTTGGTGGCACCAGAGGGTGGACTGAGCTGCAGGCCGACAAAGCCTAGCCCCCGGCTACTGAGCGCTTTCGCCTTCTGCCGGCGAAGGTTGATCCGCGCTGGAGGCCTGGGAGGCGTCGATGGCAGCAGGTGAGTTGCCCAAAGACTGCTCCAGGGCCAGGCGCTGCTCCATCACCCGCAGAAAATAGCCCCCCATCATCGCTCCAGAGAGCATCTTTGCCAAACTTTCACGGTTGGTAACGATTTGAACGCCAAATTGGTCGGACGGCAGACTGCCCAGCAGGCTGCGGATGTTATAGCCCAAGATCTCTAGCACTTCTGGAGAAGAATTGCGGGCAATATCCTGAAAAACGCTGGGATCCTGCGCCTGCAGGTATTGCCAGAGCCGGTTGTTGGGGCTAGGCGTTGGCACAGCCTCAAAGCCAGGAATGAAGTTGATTGGGCTGGACATGGAGTTACCAAGCTCCCCAAACACAGCAACTAAAGCCCAACGGGATGGCTTGCCTGATCCGTCAGGCTCTTGCCGCTCCCCCAATTTGGGCTATGCCCAGCTTACCACCTACGCCTTGCCGCCTTCGGTACGGGATCCCACCCTTTTGAGGCGGCAAATGCCGTACCTAAGAGCAGCCGGAGCTCTAGGGCGAGGGATCCCCGACAAATGAGGCCGGCACCACGGTTACCCCAACGATGCTGTCCTCGGGATCCAGGCGCTGCACCAGCACACCCGTTGCCTCGCGGGACTGAGCAGGAATGGCCTTAGCCAGCTGGCGCATGACCATGCCCCTGGCAGTGACCAAGAGGATCTCGTCCTCGGCATTGACGATGCGCAGGGCCGCTAGCTCATCCGACGCCTGGCGGAACTTGGTGGCGATCACCCCCTTGCCGCCACGGTTTTGCTGGCGGAAATGGTCAATGGCCAAGCGCTTGCCCCGACCTTCCTTGGTGATGACCAGCACCCAGGGATTGGCTAGCCGCTCTCCCTCTTGCTCAGCAGCCCTCACCGACTCGGCAGAGAGAATATCCATGCTGACGATGGCGTCGCCGGCGTTGAGGGTAATGGCCCGCACACCGCGAGCCGGCCGCCCCAGGGGACGCAGTTGCTCGTCGTCAGCCCGGAAGCGAATGCCCATGCCCTGGCGAGTTGCCATGACCACGTCGTCAGCCGGGCGGGCACGGCGCACCCAGCACAACTCGTCACCTTCTTCAAGAGAAATGGCAATCAGGCCATTGGAGCGAACGTTGGCAAAGGCGCTGAGGGCCGTTTTTTTGATGTACCCCCTGCGCGTGAGCATCACCAGGTATTCGTCCTCGCTAAACTCGCCTACGGGCACCATCGAGGTAACCCGCTCTTCCCGGCTCAGCGGCAGCAACTGGACAATGGCACTGCCACGGGCGGTGCGGCTCCCTTGGGGGATCTGGTAGGCGGGCAGAGTATAGGCCACCCCCCGATTGGTGAAAAAGAGAAGGGTGTCGTGGCTGCAACAGGCAAAAAATTGGGCAATGGCATCGTCTTCTTTGATGCGAGCGCCAGCCTTGCCGCGGGTGGCTCGTCCTTGCACCCGAAACTCTTCGAGATCCATGCGCTTGATGTAGCCCTGTTCCGTGAGGAAGATGACCGTCTCGCGGTTTTCGATGAGATCGGCCACCTCCAGCTCACCGTCCTCCAGGCAAAAGCGGGAGCGGCGCGGGCTCCCAAAGCGGGCTTTGAGCTGCAACAGCTCCTCGCGGATAATCTGCATCACCCGTTCCCGCCGGGTGAGAATGTCCCGCAAATCGGCAATTTGCCGCAGCAAGTCCTCGTGTTCGGCCTGGATTTTCTCGGCTTCCAGGGCCGTGAGGCGGCGCAGTTGCATTTGGAGGATGCCTTCGGCCTGCACTTCACTTAGCCCCAGTTGGCTCTGCAGCTCGGTTCGGGCGGTGGCAGGATCAGCCGCTTCCCGAATGAGAGCAATGACCCGATCCAGCTGCCCCAAAGCCACAAGGTACCCCTGGAGCAGGTGAGCTCGCTCCTCGGCTTTCTGCAGCTCGTGGCGGGTGCGCCGCTCGATGAGCTCTACCCGAAAGTCCAGAAAAGTCTGGAGCGCGTCCCGCAACGTCAAGGTGCAGGGCCTGCCGTTGAGGATGGCCAGCATGTTGACCCCAAAGCTGGTCTGCAGGGGGGTCTGTTTGTAGAGGTTGTTGAGCACCACCTGGGGCTGGGCATCCCGCTTCAGCTCAATGACTACCCGCATGCCCCTGCGGTCGCTCTCGTCGCGGATGTCGGCAATGCCCTCCAGTTTTTTCTCATTAACCAACTCGGCAATTTTTTCAATCATGGCTGCCTTGTTGGTCTGGTAGGGCAGCTCGGTGATGACAATGGCCTCCCGCGCCGGCCGGCCCGGCTGCTCGAGGGTTTCGATGGTGGCCACGCCGCGCAGCGTGATGGAGCCGTGCCCGGTGGCGTAGGCTTCGCGGATGCCCTCCTGGCCCAGGATCAGCCCGCCCGTGGGAAAGTCTGGCCCGGGGATCCACTGCATTAACTCCAGGCTGCTCAGGTTGGGGTTTTCGATGAGGGCAATCAGGCCGTCCACCAGCTCTCCCAGGTTGTGGGGGGGAATGTTGGTGGCCATGCCCACGGCAATACCGGAAGAGCCGTTCAGCAGCAACTGCGGGATCCGCGCTGGCAGCACCAGTGGCTCCTGCTGGGATCCGTCATAGTTGTCGACAAAGTCAACGGTGTTGGCGTCGAGGTCCTGCAGCAGGGCTTCTTGGGCAAAGGCCGTGAGACGGCACTCGGTGTAGCGCATGGCCGCTGGCGGATCGTTGTCAATGGAGCCGAAGTTGCCGTGCCCATCCACCAGGCGCTCCCGCATGGAGAAATCCTGGGCCATGCGCACCAGGGCCTCGTAAACCGCCTGATCCCCGTGGGGATGGTATTTCCCGATTACATCCCCCACCACCCGAGCGCACTTGCGAAAGGGCCGATCCGCCGTCAGGCCCAACTCGTACATGGCATAGAGGATGCGACGATGCACCGGCTTGAGGCCATCCCGCGCGTCTGGCAAAGCCCTCCCGACAATAACGCTCATGGCGTATTCCAGGTAGGACTGCGTCATCTCCCGCTGCAGGTCAGTGGAGATGATGCGCGCGGCCAACTCATTGTCGCTCATGGGATGGGAAGAATGCCAGTTAGCTTGACGCAGGCAAGGTAGCCCTAGTCTCAGTCTACCATCGGCCTTGTGAGGAGCTTCCCGCCGAGGCTGCTCGGGGATCCCTGAAGAAGTTCATAGGTAAAAGTCTATTCTCTAACTTAGCCTTAGGGTAACCCTCAATGATAGGCTGCCTATAGCGTTGAGAGTGGCAAGGTATGGTACAGGCTGGCGGAGGCAATCTTCTAAGGGGCTGGCGTCAGCGTCTAAGTCTAGAAAACTGGCGCGGGGATCTCTTCGGTGGCCTGACGACGGCAATTGTGTCCTTGCCGATGGCCCTAGCCTTTGGAGTGGCTTCCGGGGCGGGGCCAGTGGCAGGTCTTTACGGGGCGGTGTGTGTGGGCTTTTTTGCGGCCCTGTTCGGCGGTACCCCCACCCTCATCTCCGAGCCCACCGGGCCGATGACGGTGATGATGACAGCAGTCATTGCCAAGGTTACCGCCCGCTATCCCGAGCAGGGGCTGGCGCCGGCCTTCACGGTGGTCATGCTGGGGGGGCTGTTTCAGATCTTGTTTGGATCCCTGAAGCTGGGCAAATACATTACCCTCATGCCCTATAGCGTTATCTCCGGCTTTATGTCGGGGATTGGCTGGATCATGATTTTGCTGCAGATCCCGCCGCTGTTGGGCCACGCTAGCCAGGGGGGAGTCATCGGGGCCGTGCGGAACCTGCCGACCTACCTGCTCAACCTCAAGGTGCCGGAACTGGGGTTAGGTCTGCTAACGCTGGCAATCCTTTTTGGCTATCCCAAGCCTTGGCGGCGGGCGGTGCCGCCCCAGCTGGTGGCCCTGGTGTTGGGAACGTTGGTGGCCAGCTTGTTCATGGCGGATTGGGATTTGCGGCGCATTGGCCCCATCCCCACTGGCTTGCCGCAGGTGCAATGGCCCCAGCTGCCCTTTGCTGCCTTGGCCAGCCTGGTGTTGGACGGGGTGGTGCTGGGCATGCTGGGCTGCATCGATACCCTCTTGACGGCGGTGATTGCCGACAACCTCACGCGCACCCGCCACGACTCTGACCAAGAGCTGATTGGGCAGGGAATTGCCAACCTGGTCTCTGGCTTCCTGGGGGGCTTGCCGGGGGCCGGCGCCACCATGGGCACGGTGGTGAATATCCAGTCGGGGGGACGTACTCCCTTGGCCGGTATCCTCCGCGCCCTCATCCTCTTGATGGTGGTGCTGTTTGCTGCTCCCCTGACCCAAGGGATCCCGATGGCCGTGCTGGCGGGGATTGCTTTCAAGGTGGGGGTGGACATCCTCGACTGGAGCTTCCTGAAGCGGGCCCACCGCCTCTCCCTCAAAGGGGCAGCCATTATGTACGGGGTGATGTTCATGACCGTATTTGTGGATCTCATCGCCGCCGTGGGAGTGGGGGTGTTCGTGGCCAACTTGCTCACCATCCAGCGCCTGAGCGAGCTTCAGTCGGAAGAGGTGAAAGCCATTACCGATGCGGACGATGCCGTAGACCTCACCCCGCGGGAAAAGGAATTGCTGCGCCAGGGCCGCGGCCAGGTGCTGTTGTTTTACTTGAGCGGCCCGATGATCTTCGGGGTTTCCCAGGCCATTTCCCGCCAATATCAGGCGGTAGCCTCCTGCCAAGCTTTGGTGGTGGACCTATCGGATGTGCCGATGCTGGGGGTTTCGGCGACCCTCTCCCTGGAAAATGCCATTCGCGAGGCCCTAGATCGCGGCAAACAGGTGTGGATTGTCGGCGCCAGAGGCCGCATCCGGCAGCGCTTGGAAAGCCTACGTTTGCCCCTGCCGGCGGAGCGGTTTGTGGAAAGCCGAGAGGCCGCTTTGGCCGAGGCCGTCGCCCACTTGGGCTTGGCGGCAAAACCCAGCCCCCTAGTTTGAGCCATCTCGACTTGCCCGAGGACAAAAGCTGTAGGCTTTTTGCAGCACCTCTATGGACTGGAAGGGTCGGATTGCCTACTTGGCAACCCTGCATCGCAAAGAGGAGGTGATTGCCCCTCTCTTGGCCGAGCATCTGGGGATCCAGGTGCAGGTGATACCTCTAGGCACCGACCAATTCGGCACCTTCTCGCGGGAGCGCCCCCGGCCAGGGGATCCCCTCCACACCCTACGTCTAAAGATCGAGAGAGCCCGCCAAGCTTACCCTGCCCCCTTGGTTTTGGCCAGCGAGGGATCCTTCGGCCCCCATCCCCAGATCCCTTGGATGCCTTGGAACCAGGAATGGGTCATGCTCAAGGTTTTTGAATCCGGCGCGGATCCCTTGGAGCTGGTGGGCTATGCAGAAAGTACCCAAACCAATTTCAGCCATCGCTGGGTGCAAAGTTTTGCGGAAGCGCTTGACTTTGCCCAAAAAGTCGGTTTCCCCGAGCATGCCCTGATCGCCCTCGACCAGCCGGAAAACCCCCAAGTTATCCACAAAGGGATCCAAGACGAAGCAACCCTGAGGCAGGTGGTGGAGGAGCTGCTGGCCCGGCAGCAGGGGCTGCACCTGGAAACCGACATGCGGGCCCTGTACAACCCAACCCGCCTGCAGGTCATCGCGGCAGCCACCCAAAACCTCATTGCCAAAGCCCAAAGCCTCTGCCCAGCCTGCGGCACTCCCGGCTACTGGCGCATCCGCCCCCTGGCAGGCTTGCCCTGCGGCCAGTGTGGTGCTCCCACCGCTGTAACCAAGGCATGGATCTATGGCTGTGCCCGCTGTTCCCACACCCACACCGAGCCTGTGGCAGAGACTTGGGCGGATCCGGCTCAGTGCCCCTTTTGCAACCCCTAGCTTCCCGGCGCCCCCTCCAACTTCCTCAATGGATCCCAGGGCGAGGGCTCTCCTCTAGTCCTTGATTCACTGGACAATCAGCCACTTTGTGGCATGACCAACCTCCTGCCTTGACGGAGATGGGCTGAGCTAGTAGGCTTGCGAGTACA
>NZ_JANSHF010000026.1:0-12416 GCF_047461475.1 Synechococcus sp. WC10meta | reverse complement strand
TCTCTCAGAGGGATGTACGGATATTCGCCAAGACTGAGCCGTCTTTCCTGGCCTCGGAAGCGGTAGCGAAACCGCCATAGCCTCGACCCGTTGGGCTTCACCTCCAAGTACAGCCTTCTTTTGTCCGGCAACTGGTAGGGCTTGTCCTTGGGTTTGGCATTCCTGATGACTACCTCCGACAGAGCCATGTCCCGCCCTGGCTTTTGTGTCCCTCGCCATGTCCCACTTTAGCCCGGATTACGGTGGATTTTGTCAGTCTATCTTGGACACTGAAAAGCCCGGAAGCCCTTCTAGACAAGGGCCTGCTATCTGGGTGGATGTCATCGGACTACGTGGTAACGGAGAGAGTGGGATTCGAACCCACGGTGAGTTGCCCCACACAGCATTTCCAGTGCTGCGCCTTCGACCACTCGGCCATCTCTCCAGTGCACCTATGCAACTACTTTTCAGCAGCGCCGAAAAGTGAGCTTTCTAATTCTAGCAAAGAAACTCCCCGCCCTCTAAAGCTTGCAGCAGTACCTGCCAGCGAGAGCAGCACTAGGGATTGAGGGTGGCGTTGAGTTGCATTGCTGTCTAGTCAGGGATGCACAGGCGGGGACGCCAGGGCAAAAAAGACAGGGATCCCCTCAGCGTCCACTCGGTGCTGATATAGCGCCGACCTGTTGGATGTCGTGCAGCTCGAGATGGATATCTTGCAGCCACCGCCCCAGGCTGTCGATCACGGCTCGATAGCGATCCAGGCCGCAAAACTCGTTGAGGGGATCCCGGAAGTAAACTTGGGGATCGTAAGTTGAGTAAGTTTGATTTTTGGGAAAGCGAGCGTAATCTGCCCGCCAAATAGCCACCAGATCAGGGCCAGGCGGGGCTTGGGAAGGAATGCTCATGCCTTGGCCGCAACAGAAAGAGACACCGTTTCCCCAGGAGCAGGGCAGCATAGTCGGATTGATCGGCCGGTGGCAGCGTTCAGGGATCCCAGCTTTTCCCGAAACTCCTCTAGGCTCCCCAGAGGGCGGATCTGGGCGGCAAACCAGCCCTGGTAGTTCACCTCTCCCATCGCCGTCGGGATCACCTGCTGCGGGCGCAGGGCTGCCACCACCTGCAGGGCTCGCTCCGGCCCCATGATCACTTCGCCCAAGAGGGGGAAGATCTGCCCCACCACTGGGATCAGCAGGGTGTGGATGGGGGAAAACTCCTGCTGTAGCCGCGGGCGGACATCCGGTTGGGAAAGGTGAGGCTCGTAGTAAAGCCGTGTCTGCGAGGAGGTCTCTTCCAGCAAAAAGCCCAGCTCCCGCACCGGCCCCAAAGGCGCGCCGGGAACTGCTGTGATGCGCAGATCCCCCCACTGTACCCCCTGCCAGGGATCTAGCGCCTGCACGGTGGTAAAGCCAAGGCCCCGCGCCACTCTGGCAGCCGTTGGCGAAGCCAAAACCGGGATCTGCTTGTCCAACCTTCGCAAGGTAGGCGGGTGGCAGTGATCCGGCTGGCCCTGGCTGAGGAGGATCCCGTCGATTCTGGGCAGAGTCTCCGGGGTAAAGGGGGGCGGCTGGCGGTGCTCCAGGCGGAGGAACCAGGGCAGGCCAAAGAAGACCAAAGGATCCACCAGCCACGGATCCAGGAGGAAGGTCTGCCTCTGGGTCTGGATGAGCCAACTGTTGAGGTCGAGGCGGGTGAGTTTCATGGGGCTATTGGCCGGTGATGGAGAGGTCAGCTACCCAAATGCGGGGACACAGGCCAGTAGGAGTGACTTGTGGCTCCGGCTCGACGTAGAAAATCGACTTCAACAGCTCCAGAAAGTCCCCGGCTACTGTGGCCGCCTCGATGCTGATGCGCTCTCCCTGGCGCACCCACCAGCCCTGAAAGGGTAGGGAGAAGGATCCCTGTAGAGGCTTAACTCCAGCATGGAGAGCCTGCAACTCGTCAATCCAGACCACGTTCTCAGCCGTGGCCAAGTCATAGGTGCTCTCCGGCGGTGCGCCAGCAAACACGTGATAGTAGTGGGCGGCAACCGTCACTTTGGCGCCGATGTTGGCATGGCCGGTGGGCTGGGCCCCCAGACGTTTGGCAGTGCCGGCGCTGTGCAAGAAGTGGGTTAGGACACCGTTGGTGATGAGGGGAACGCGGCGGGTGGGGGTGCCTTCGCCGTCAAAGCTGATCGCTCCTACGTTGGTTGGGTGGAGAGCGTCATCACACACCGATAGGAGAGGTGAGGCAATCTGCTTGCCCAGCGAGTCGGGGGTGGAAAGGCTTTGGTTGTCGAGGATGTTCTGGGCGTTGAAGAGATTGGAGAAAGCTCCCAAGAGGCTTAAAAAAGCTTCCCCAGAAAAAACCACCGTGTATTTTCCAGAAGGGATCCGCTCGTACTCCAGGTGGCTGATGAGTTTCTCGGCAGCTTCTTTGGTGCAACCTTGAATATCCAGCTCCTCCAGGCTGCGAGCCACCCGCATGGCGCCGGCGCTGCGGGGTTTGCGGCCCTCTTGTTCTGCTTTGCCGTAGAGAAAAATTGAGGCCAGGGTGTGGCCCTCTTGGCGCAGGGCTTGGTCGCTGTTGAGGTAAAAGCGGTCGATCTGTCGCTGGGCCAAGCTGTTGTAGGGCACCCCCTGGATGGCGGGATGGGATCCCAGCAAAGCCTTCTCAGCAGCCACCAGTTGCTCTAGGAGCTCGCTAGCCAGCGCCAGGGGCCTTTTGTCGTTGCAGGGCTGGAGAATGGGCAGCTTGGCCTCTGGGCTAAATTGGGGCGCGTGTTCCCGCACACCGAAGTGGCTGGCCTCAAAGGCCGTCTGCAGGGCCAGTTCCAACCCCGCCTCATCGACATCGGTGGTGGAGGTCACTCCCACCTGCCCTTGGTCGTTCCAGGCCCGCACCGTTACGCTGCAGCGGTGGGAAGCCTTGACCTGGCGAGGTTCCCCGTGATCCACCTGCACGCTGGTTTCGTCCACTTGAGCCCCGTAGAGATCAAACTGGGGGATCCCCAAACGTTTGGCACAGCTTTGCACCCGTTCGGCCAAGGCCTCAACTTGCAGTATCGCCACTCCTTCTCTCCCCTACCGACGGGCCAGCCAGGCGGTCAAGTCCTCCACGCTGTTGAAATCCAGCAGCGCTTCCCCCAGCGCCTCCAGTTGCGACGTTGGCAAAGTCCAAATCCTGTTTTCCAGAGCCGGGTCAAGGGATCCCAGCTTCCGCCGCAAAAGCCGCAAAACCAGCGTTGCTTCTCCATGCTGCAATCCCTGTTGCAGTCCTTGTTGCAATCCTTGTTGCAATCCTTGTTGCAGTCCTTGTTGCAGGCCCAGTTGCAGACCTTCTTTGCGCCCTGCTTCCAGGCCCTCGCGCAGAGCTTCTGCCCGCCACTCTTGGTAGATCACCGACTCCCTCATATCCAAAGACCTCATGATTTGTCGAATTAAGCACCGATCCAATGCTAGTCCTGCCAAAACGGCTGTTGCCGCTGCCAGTTCCCGTCGCTCGTTGAGGTCTGGCAAGCGCTCTAGCTCACTGACCACTCCCCGCAAGGTTTCTGCCGGATCCTCCACCTGACTCAAGACGCGAAAAGGGAGCAGGGCTTGCCAAACGTGCTCCGCACCGCTCACGCGAATGTGCTCCGCACCGCTCACGCGAACGGCTCCGGCTGGCAAGTTGCATTCCCACAAGCGAATGACCTCGAACTCATGGCTGAGCCTTTCTAGGCGGAAAAAGGTTTGGAAAACCCTCTCCGAGCGCGTTTTGCGAAGATAAATGACCACCTGCCGCACCGGTAGCTGGGGATATTTCCGATAGAGGCGAAGCCGGTAGTCAGCCATGCGAAAGGGGATTTCAGGATCTGGATCTGTTTGAAATTCCAGATGCAAAATGCTCTGCTGAAGCCCCAACAAAATCACGGAGTCTGCCCGGATGGGCTCCTCTGACAATTCCGTAGGCAGCATCTGTACCGGTGCAGCCACTTCTCTTACCAGCCAGGCGGCAAACTGCTCCGGGAAGCGCTCTGCCAGGTATTTGCAGACGTTGTCGTAGGCCATGGGGGATCCCTGGATCTAGCGCCCGCCCACGGTGATGGCGTCCACCTTGATGTGGGGCTGACCCACGGTGACGTAGATGTTGCCGCTGACAGAACCACAGAAGCCAGGGGCTAGGCGAAGATCCTTGGAGCACATGGAGATCTTGGTCAGGATGTCCTTGGCTTCCCCGATTAGGGTAGCCCCCTTGAGGGGCTTGGTAATTTTGCCGTTTTCGATGAGGTAGGCTTCTTCAACGGCAAAGTTGAATTGTCCCGTGGGGCCGACGCTACCTCCCCCCATGCGCTTGCAGTAAATGCCCTTGTCAATAGAAGCAAAAAGATCGTCCAGTTCGGCATCGCCGGGAGCGATATAGGTGTTGCGCATGCGGCTGGCGGGGGCAAAGGTGTAGTTCTGGCGGCGACCGCTGCCGGTGCGAGGGTGGCCAGTGCGCATGGAGCCAGCGCGGTCAGCCAGGAAGTTCTTCAGAATGCCTTTTTCAATGAGCAGGGTGCGCTGAACCGGCATGCCCTCGTCGTCCACATCCAGGCTGCCAAAGGCCCCCTCGGAGAGCCCCTCATCCCAGGCGGTGAGGTTTTTGTGGGCAATTTTCTGGCCTTTTTTGTCGGCAAAGGGGGTGGTTTTGCGCTCAATCTGAGTGGTTTCCAAGAGATGCCCACAGGCTTCGTGGAAGATCACGCCGCCAAAGGCGTTGGACATGACGATGGGGTAGGTGCCCGATTCCACGTAGTCGGCATAGAGCATCTGGCCGGCAGCCTCTGCCAGCTCCTGGCTGTGGGCTACAAGATCCCAGCGGCGCAAAAAGTCGGGATCCCCGGTGCCCCCCGCCCGTTGACTAACCGAAGCCCGGTGGTCGCCGTCGGCGCAGAGCAGGGTAGAACTGACCGACTGGGTGAGGCGAATGTCACGCACAAAGGTGCCATCGCTGCAGGCCACCAGGATCTCCTGCCAGTCGCGGAAGTAGTTGGTGCGGCGGGACTGGACGTGGCGAGCTTGCCGCTTCAGCTCTGCGTTGGCCCGCAGCAGGATCTCGCCCATTTCGCCAATAGGGCTGCATTCCTTGAGCCAGCCGTCTTTGCTGCGACGCTCGGCGTAGTCTTGGAGCAGCCCTAAGTTGGCAGGAGAGACCAAAGCGGCAGGGCCAGGGGGGGTGAGGCCCATGAGCAGCAGGCCTTTTTCCAGAGCAGCTTTGAGGCCGGCAAAGGAGAGATCGTTGGTGCTGACGTAGCAGTCAGCCAGGCCACGAAACACCCGCACCCCCGCGCCGGTGGAAAGCCGAGGGGTGATGCTGGTGATGGCGTCGTCTTCCGCGAGGCAGCTGATGGAGTTGACCCGCTCCAGGAAGATCTCCACCAAGTCGGCGCCGGCAGCCCGCCCCCAGCCCAAGAGAGTTGAAAGGGGATCCCGCCAGTCCTCGCCGAAGCGCTGCAGGGTGGGGCGGTAGTCGAGGTTGGGCAGGTCTTTGGATAGAAGCAGCATACAGGCCTATGGGGCTGGGGCCGGTTTTTGTTTCCTCAGTTTAACAAGACGTAAAGGCTGCCTTTTGGGGGAAAGAGCCTCCCAGCTTGACAAGGGCAAAGGAGCAGCCGAAGATCGCTGCACAAGGAACCCCCCAGCTTGCAATGGCTGCCAAGAAAAGAGCCTCGGAGCTTCAGCCCAGCCTGTTTGACGATCCCCTAGAGCCGCCTGCCCCCACTGCGGAGACTCTTCCCCAATGGGATCAGATCCCGCTCTCGGCCCAGGTGCCCATTCCCCCCGGTACCTATCGGGATCTGGAACAACTGGAGCAGCACTGCCGAGTCTGCCAGCGCTGCGAGTTGGCGGCCAACCGTACCCATGTGGTGGTGCACCGAGGCAACCCCAAGGCAAGGATTCTCATCATCGGCGAGGGGCCGGGGGAACAGGAAGATCTGCAAGGGCTGCCCTTCGTGGGCAAGTCGGGGCAGTTGCTCGATAAGATCTTGGCCTCCGTGGGGCTAGATTCCGAACGGGACACCTACATTTGCAATGTCGTCAAGTGCCGTCCCCCCAACAACCGCGTGCCCACCCAGGAGGAGATGGACGCCTGCCGGCCCTACTTGTTGGAGCAGATCCGCCTGGTGGATCCCTGGATCATTTTGTTGACCGGCGCTACCTCGGTGCGCTCGCTCTTGGGGGATAAGCGGGGCATTACCAAGATTCGCGGCGAGTGGATCCAGTGGCAGGGGCGCTGGTGTATGCCGATTTTTCACCCAGCCTATCTATTGCGCAACCCCGACCGCACCCCCGGCAGTCCCAAGTGGCTGATGTGGCAAGATATTCAGGCGGTAAAGCAAAAGTACCTGGAGCTTGCCGGCGCAGCACGGTGAATCCTGCAAAACCCGACTAAGCTGGGAAAGGAGCTCCTTGCCGTCTTGCCTTGACCCCTTCGGAGTTTGCCCTCGAGCAGCTTCTTTTCACCCCGGCCACACCCGACCCGGACGCCGTGCGGGTCATCTACGCCTTTCCCAACACTTACTCAGTAGGAATCACCAGCCTTGGCTACCAGGTCATCTGGAGCCTGCTGGCCAGCCGTCAAGATGTGGTCGTCTCCCGCCTCTTTACAGATCTGGCCGAACCTCTGCCGCGGGATCCAGAGCTGATGGGCTTTTCCCTGTCTTGGGAGCTGGACTACGTCCATATCCTGGATCTGCTGGAGCGACAGGGGATCCCCCTCCAGGCCGAGGCGCGGGGGGAAGCGGATCCCTTGGTTTTCGGCGGTGGCCCGGTGTTGACGGCCAACCCTGAGCCCTTTGCTGCCTTCTTCGACTTCGTCCTGCTGGGAGACGGGGAAGGGCTGGTGGAACAGATGATCCAAGCCTACCGCCAGGTGCGGCAGGGCTCCCGAGCGGAAAAGCTGCAGGCGCTGGCCCAGGTACCGGGGATCTACGTGCCCAGCCTCTACGAGGTGCACTACCGCGAGCCCGAGGGCCCGGTGGAGAAAGTCATTCCCAAGCTGGACGGGATCCCCAGCTCCATCCGCAAGCATACCTTCCGCGGCAACACCCTCTCGGTTTCCACCGTGGTTACCCCCAAGGCAGCCTGGGAGAACATCTACATGGTGGAGGTGGTGCGCAGTTGTCCGGAGATGTGCCGCTTTTGCCTGGCCAGCTACCTGACCCTGCCCTTCCGCGCTGCTGAGGTGGAGGGGCATCTGATCCCAGCAGTGGAGCGGGGGCTGCAGGTGACCCAGCGGATTGGCCTTTTGGGGGCCTCGGTAACCCAGCACCCCCAATTTGAGCAGCTGCTGGAGTACCTGGCCCAGGATCGCTTTGAGCGGGTGCGCCTCAGTCTGGCTTCGGTGCGCACGGGCACGGTCACGCCTCGCCTGGCGCAAGTTCTCTCCCGTCGCGGCAGCCAGTCCATCACCGTGGCCATTGAGAGTGGCTCGGAGCGGCTGCGCCGGGTCATTAACAAAAAGCTAGCCAACGAAGAGATCTTGGCGGCGGCAGCCCACGCCCAGGCCGGCGGCCTGAAGGGGATCAAGTTCTATGGCATGGTGGGGATCCCGGCAGAGACCCAGGCTGATCTGGAGGCCACAGTTGCCCTCTTCAAGGAGCTCAAGAAGGTGGCTCCCCGCCTGCGCTTGACCTTGGGCTGTAGCACCTTTGTGCCCAAAGCCCATACTCCCTTTCAGTGGCAGGGGGTAGATCCCCAGGCGGAGAAAAAGCTGCAGTGGTACCAAAAACACCTGCGTCCCTTGGGGATTGAGTTCCGCCCAGAAAGCTATAGTTGGTCGGTCATTCAGGCTCTGATTTCCAGAGGGGATCGACGAGTAGCGCAGGTTTTGCAGTTGGCGCGGGAGTTTGGCGACTCCCTGGGCAGCTACCGACGCGCCTTCAAAGAGCTCAAAGGAAAGCTTCCGCCCTTGGACTACTACGTCCACAGCAACTGGGATCCGGCGGATCCCCTTCCCTGGCAACACCTTGAGGGCCCTCTCAGCCTAGAGCGGCTGCGGCAGCACCGCCAAGAGGCCTTTTCCGTGTAGTCCAGGAAACTGTGCTTAAAAGGGATGAGGGCCTGTAGCGGCCAGAAACGCCTCGATCTCAGCGCGGCGCGGCAAACTAGGCTGAGCCCCAGGGCGGGTTACGCACAAAGCCGCAGCGGCATTGGCAAACCGTAGAGCTTCCCTCAGGGGTTTGCCAGTAGCTAGGCAGGCGGCCAAAGCGCCGCAGAAGCTGTCGCCGGCAGCGGTGGTATCCACTACCGCCACAGGGTGGGCCGGCAGGTAGCCGCTTTCTCCGCCATCGGCCCAGACCAAGCCTGCTCCCCCCAACGTGACGATCACTGTCGGGATCCCCTGCCGTTGCAAGGCTTGGGCCACGTTTTCGGCTTGCGCGGGTGTCTCCACCGGCAACTGGGCAAGAGCAGCGGCTTCGCTTTCGTTGAGCACCAAGTAGCGCACCTGGCGCAACAGGGATCCCGGCAGGGGCACCACAGGGGCTGGATTGAGCAGGACGGGGATCCCTTGGGCAAAGGCTTGCTCTGCCACCGCCTGCACCGTGGCCAGGGGGATTTCCAGTTGCAGCAGAACCATCGCTGCCGGCGTCCAAGGAGGCAGCTGGGCGGGGGTGTAGCGACCGTTAGCGCCGGGGCTGACCACAATCCGGTTTTGCCCTGCTGGATCCACAGTGATCAGAGCGATGCCGCTGGGCCCTTCCAGCTCCCGCAGGTGGTGGGTATCGACGCCGTTCTGCTCCAGGTTCTCCTTCAGCAGGCGGCCAAAGCTGTCAGATCCCACTGCCCCCCACATCTCCACCTGGGCTCCCGCCCGTGCCGCTGCCACCGCTTGGTTGGCCCCCTTGCCGCCAGGGTAGGTGGCGTAGTCGGATCCCAGCACCGTTTCCCCAGGCCCAGGATGGCGTGGTACCTGCACCACCAAGTCCAGATTCAAGCTCCCCACTACGCGAACTAGGGCTGTCATTGGCTAGCTGAAAAACGGTGCCCTAGAGGTAGCTCATTCTAGCTCCCACCACTTGGTTGGAGAGCTTTACACCTTGGAGAGGATTGGCTAGCTTGTGAGGGGGTGACGCGGAAACAAGCCATGCTGCTGACCACTACAGACGTGCCCCAAGGCAGAGAGGTTGAGCGTTACTTGGGCATTGTTACCGCCGAGGTCGTTTATGGCACCAATGTTCTACGGGACTTCCTTGCTGTCCTCCGCGACATCATTGGGGGACGCACAAGAGCCTATGAAGAAGTTCTCGAGAATGCCCAGAAAAAGGTTTTGGAAGAGTTGGAGCAGCGAGCCAAACGTTTGGGAGCAAATGGCATCCTAGGCGTTAGCATTCATACCAACATGAGCACGACCATGATCCTCGTCACCGCCGCCGGCACCGCCGTCAAGCTGCGCTAGAACCTTTAGGCCAGGCTCTCCATCAATGCCTCGTCGATCTCAAAGTTGGCGTAGACATTTTGCACATCATCCAAGTTGTCCAGCCGCTCCATGAGGGTCAGTACCAGCTTGGCTGTCTCGGGGTCCTCCACATGCACCTCCGTAGAGGGGATCCAGCGGATGGCCGCCTCTTGCACCTGGTAGCCTTCTTTTTTGAGGTAGGTGGCCACCTGCTCCAGCAGGGTGTAATCGCAGTAGACTTCTGCGTCGGTTCCCTCTACCTTGAGATCCTCCCCGCCTGCTTCGGCTACCGCTAGCAGCAGAGCTTCGGGATCTGTCACCCCCTCTAGGCTAATCACCCCTTTTTGCCGGAACAGCCAGCTCACGCAGCCGCTTTCCCCTAGGCTGCCGCCGACTTTGCTGAAGGCCTCCCGCACCTCGGCAGCCGTGCGGTTGCGGTTGTCGGTCATCGCCTCGATCAAGACAGCTACCCCCCCAGGGCCGTAGCCTTCGTAGCGAATTTCCTCCAGGGGGCTGTCGTCGGTCCAGTTGCCCGATCCCTTGGCGATGGCCCGCTCGATGGTCTCAGCAGGCATGCCTGCCGCTTTGGCTTTCTCCACGGCCGAGCGCAGCCGAAAGTTGGCGTCAGGATCGGGCAGGCCGTTGCGCGCTGCCACGATGATGGCCCGGGAAAGTTTGGTAAATAGGCTGCCCTTTTTGGCATCTACACGGGCTTTTTGCCGCTTAATGTTGGCCCATTTGCTGTGTCCTGCCATGCTGTGCACACCAGTCAAGCAACCTAAGGGAAGGGATCCCCTAACTTTGAAGCCTAAATCACCACCTGCTTAGGTCTCAACCCCAGAGGTGCAGGTCAAGGCTGGATGGGTTGCCGCTCGATTACACCCCCTGGTGGCGGTGGAGCTTCTGGCGTTGCTTGAGGTGTAGGCGTTGGGGTCTCCATAGGAGGCGCAGGCGTTGGTGTCTCTGGCGTAGGCGTTGGTGTCTCTATAGGAGCTGGCGTGGGAGGCAGAGGAGGTACAGGCTCTTCAGGCACAGCCTCAGGCGGAGGGGTCGGGGTTGGCGGCTGAGTTAAAAAGGGCGTTACCTGTTCCAGCAGCTCGGCATAGAAGATTCCGTCCTGCTCCGGCCCAAAGCGGCCCACCGCCCAGCGGTGACGGGGCACAAACAGGGTTTGCAGCAGCACTTCCCGACTGGCGAAAGAGGGAGTGCCCACAAAGACATAGCCATCGACAATGACACGGTTCAAGTCAGGCCGAGTTTGAAACACCCGGTCCACCTCCCGCAGCATCTCCGCATCCAGCCGCTCCAGCAGAGTTTCCAGAGTATCTTCAGGCCTGACCAAAACCCGCACTGGAAAGCGATAGCTTTCGCATCGATTTTCTCCGCAGAGCTTAACCAGCTCGTTCCGAACTCGGATCTGCACTGCCGGATCGATATCTCTCACCGGTGGTGAGACTTCTGGCTCTGGCTTTTGTTCCGCTTCCTGGGCCCAAGTCAAGAGGTGGCCACCCCAAGCTCCCAATAGCAGCGATCCGCACAACAAGGCGAGTTCCCAACCTCCAAGGGGAAGGCTCCAGCCTGGGCTGCCTCGCTCAGGGCGTTGTGAAGGCAGGAGATTGGGATCCCGATTCTTACTCAGCGGGCTGTTCATAGGTTAACCACTACGGCGTCGATAGCTACCGCCAACTCTACCCGACATGGGCCTAGGAGGCACTAGGCTAAAACGGAGCCGCTCCTGCTGGATGTCGCTGCTCAAAGGATCAAGGGGAGGGATCGATGGATTGCCAAATCCGTTCGCTGCAGCTTGCCGAAATGGCTGTAGTCTAATCTGGAGAAGCTAATGATCCTGCAAGAGGTATCTATGGCAGCGCCAACATCAAAGGTTTGGGGATCCCCTCTGAAGCTTTTTTGGGGCTTCCTAGCCTCGGCTGTCCTCCTGGCAGGCTGTGGGGGAGCTGGAGGGACGGTCCCACCTCCGGTCAACGTTTGCGAGCAAGCCTATCCAGCGACTCTGGTCGCTGCTAGGAGTTTGCGGCCAGGAGAGAGGCGCAGTGGAACCTTGGGGCCAAATAGCGACTTGGAGATCTACTTCGATGAGAGGGACAATGTCATAAATGCCCGGGAAGTTCCACCTCCCCCTGGCACGTTTACCTTTTATGTCGATGGATTCCTTTACTTTCCTTCTGCAGCCAATGTTACAGGAGTTACTATCCGCCTAACTAGTCCAGTCTTCGACCCTCTGCTGGTCATCTTTGGTCTTGATGTCAACAGGGAGACTGATCCGGAATTCTTCTTCATCAACGATGACGCAAAGCCTGGTGATTTCACCACCTCCGAGCTGACGATCCCAGTACGGCTAGACCGCTGTTACTTAGTGCTGGTGCAAAGCTACTGGGCCCAGAATGCCCGCACCGTTGCTCCGGGTAGCCCAGGCCGAGGTCCCTATACCCTCGAGGTGGTGGGGGAAACCTCTGCCGCGCCTCCTCCTCCCCCTCCCATCCAGCAGAAGCCTGACGACAGGGAAAACGGCGGTGGCGGTGACCGAGGCGGTGTGGGTATTTAGCTCTGGCGGGTAAGCCTAATGGCAAAGCTTGCGCTGCCACAGGTGGCTGTGCCGCGAATCAAGCGCCCGTCAGAGCTGACGGTACCGCTCCACGTGACAGTTGGAGTACCGCTACCCCCTATCCTGCCGCTAACAGAAAGTTGGTTGCCGATGAGCTGGCCACTGCGCTCAGAAAAGCTGGGTGAGGAAATGGTAATCTGATCGCCGTTTTGCTGAATGGAAACGGTTTCCTGGATGCCAGTTGCAACATTGATCTTACACAGCGATCCCTTCCAGATAAAGGATCCTCCCTCGTAGAGCCACTGGCCGCTCAAAGCAAGCTCTGGGGCAGGTGTTGGCGTTGCTGGGGTCGGTGTCGAGGTGGGCGTCGGGGCCAGAGTTGGAGTGGGGGCAGGGGTACGAGGGACAAGCGGCGTGAATCGGGGGATAGGGGTAAGCGTTGGTGTTGGCACTCTGTCTCTTATACACATCT
>NZ_JANSHF010000025.1:0-14760 GCF_047461475.1 Synechococcus sp. WC10meta | reverse complement strand
TCTCTCAGAGGGATGTACGGATATTCGCCAAGACTGAGCCGTCTTTCCTGGCCTCGGAAGCGGTAGCGAAACCGCCAGAGCCTCGACCCGTTGGGCTTCACCTCCAAGTACAGCCCTTCTTTGTCTGGCAACTGGTAGGGCTTGTCCTTGGGTTTGGCATTCCTGATAACTATCTCCGACAGAGCCATGTCCCGCCCTGGCTTTTGTGTCCCTGGTCATGTCCCACTTCAGCCCGGATTACAGTGGATTCTGTCAGTCTATCTTGGACACTGAAAAGCCCGGAAGCCCTTCTAGACAAGGGCTGGCTGGATCTGGGTGGATGTCATCGGACTACGTGGTAACGGAGAGGGTGGGATTCGAACCCACGGTGGCTTGCGCCACGGCAGTTTTCAAGACTGCTTCCTTAAACCACTCGGACACCTCTCCACCCTATCCCTGGCAGGGATCTGCAGCCTTACCTATCTTAGGCTCTGCAATTGCCTTTGTGCAGCCGGGGAGCCACCCCCCTGACAACAACTTGTGAGCAAGAACAGGGATCCGCTATAACCCACCTGAGGGATCCCTGGCTGACCGATGAGAGGACACTTTTGCCCAGCCCAGGTGCAACTTCTAGCTTGGCTGGCGCCGGTGTTGCTGACCGCCTGTCGACTCCTGCCGTCTACAGAACCTCCTGCCGCTGCCCAGCCGGATCCAGTGCTGCGCCACATCGGTGAAGATGGCACCCACTTTGAGGCTTCTGTGGGCGATACCCGCGCCCTTCCTCCCCACTTCCCGCAGCAGTTGCGCCTGCCCAACGCCACCGTCGTCTCTTCCGGGCAGATTTGGGATCAGGAGGGGGGATTGGCTTCCTTGATCCTGGAGACCTCTCAGCCTCTGGAGGAGATTGCCGCCTACTACCGCCGCACCCTCTGGGGCCGGGGCTGGGATCTCCTCTCCGATGTTGAGCAGGCCAACGGCATCCGCACGCTAGTGTTCGAGTCTCCCCCCCGCCCCGACAGACCACTCCAGCAGGCAGTCATCCAGCTGGGATCCCCTCGCCGCGGGCCGGATCAGGTGGAGTACCGCGATATCTTGATTTTGCTGAGTACCATTGCCCCTGTTGGCGAAGCGCCGCCTGCTGCTCCTTAGAGCATGCCCGTCTATACCCAAGCAATTGAAATTGCCGCTGGCGTGGCCCAGGTGGAGCGCTGCCTAGTCGACCCCGAGCTGATGCGGCGCTGGCTCAGCCCCCTTTTGGGATGTGAAGCCTTGGGATCCCCTACGGGACAATTGGGTAGCCGCTACCGCTTTTTCCTACGCCTGCCTCTAGTCTCCCCCAGCTTGGACTGCGTGATTGTCGAGCGCGCCGAGGGTCTGGTGGAGTGGCAGTTCGAGGGTTTTTTTCAGGGCACTGACCGCTGGGAGTGCCACCCCCAAGCATTGGGGACGCTCTTGGTCAACCGCTTTGCGTTTTGCATCCCCAACCCCTGGGTAGCGGCAGGGTTTCATCTCGTGGCAGCAGAGCTGACCCGGCACGACATGCGGGCGCAACTGCGGCGGCTAAAGGCAGTAGCCGAGGCTTTGGGTTAGGCTGGTGGCAGGGAGTAAAGAAACGTAAAAAACTGCCATGACCAGCAACAGCGGCTTGTTCAACCGTCGCTTCTTCGAAAACTTCATCCCCCAGCCAGCCAACAACTCTCTGCAGATTGGCGAGCTGGCCCCCGACTTTGAGCTGCCTAACGTGCAAGGGGATCCCGTGCGCCTGTCAGACTACCGCGGCCACAAGCCGGTGGTTCTGGCCTTTACCCGCATCTTTACGGAAAAGCTCTTCTGCCCCTTCTGCTACCCCCACATCCAGGAGCTGAAGGCCCGCTACGAAGAGATCCGGGCGCTGGGAGCAGAGCTGCTGATGGTTACCAGCACCGACCCGGTGCAAAGCCAACAGATCCAAGCCGACCTGCAACTACCGTATCCGCTATTGGTGGATCCAGAGTGCAAAACTTTTCGGCTCTACGGCGTTGGCCAGGCGCTGGGAGCGCCCCTGCCGGGCCAGTTTGTTGTCGATCGCGAGGGGAGGCTGCGCTATAAGCATCTCTTCTCCTTTGCCGAGCCCAACGCCAACACTGACGAAGTGCTGCGGGTCTTGCGGGAGGGGCTGACCGGCGGTTGGGACGGAACCCGTCGAGTGGCTCCTGTGCCCTTTTTCTAAGCTGCTGTTTCTAGGCAAGCCTGGAAGAGGGTGGAAAAGGGGTGGTCTTTGCGCGGCTGGCCCGGAACAGCGCCCGGCAAGCGGAGGCCCTGGAAGTAGTCCTGCGCCATGCCTGGGACTACATGCGGCGCTTGCTCTCCTTGGGCAAGGCGGAAGAGCTGCAACTGCCGCCGCCTCTGGTGCTGCGAACATCCTGGTGGATTTGGGGCCGGTTTACGTGAAGCTAGGCCAGTTGCTGAGCACCCGCCTCGATCTGCTGCCGCGGGAGTACATCGAGCCCTCAGCAGCCTGCAGAGCAATGTGCCCCCCGTGCCCTGGAACGCGGTGGAGATCCTGCTGCGCCAGCAGTTGCGCCAGCCGCTGGAGCGGGTCTTCAGCAGCCTTGACACAGGAGCGGTGGCAGCGGGATCCATCGCCCAAGTCCATCGCGCCCGCCTCGTGAGCGGCGAAGCAGTGGCCCTCAAGATCCAGCGGCAGCATTGCCGAGCTGGTGGCGCAAACAGAGTTTGGCCGGCTGACCGACGTGGTGGCCTTGGCCAACGAATTTTGCCGAGCCATCCGGTTGGGCTCTGGTCGCGTTGCTCTCTTGAACTGTGGCATGGTCGGGCGGCTGGATCCCCGCCCACAGCCGATTGTGCTGGAGCTGATTTTGGCTATCGTCAGCCTGGATGCCCAGCGCTGTGCCGAGCTGACTCTGGAACTGGCCCTGCCAGAAAGTCCTGGGGGCAGCCTGCGGGATCCCGCCGTCAGCCTGGCCCAACTGCAGAGGAAATACGAGCGTCTCCTGCAGCAGTACTACACCCTGAGTGTTGCCGAGCTGGATTTTAGCCAGCTCTTTTCCGAGATCCTGCAGGCGGCACGGCGCAACTAGATCCGCTGGATCCCTCGGTGCCGCCATCCTCTTGGCGCAAACCCACCGCTTTCAGGTCTTCTGGCTGAGCGAGCTGCTTTTTAGCGCCGCCAGCCTGTTGGGCCTGTGGCTTATCCTGAGCATCCTCCGCTCCGGCCGCCTGCGCGGCTAACCCCCAGACCTACGTATCCCTGTGCTTGGGATGTTTGCAAAACAACGGTATCAACGCCTTTGCGAGCGCCTTCAAAAATCCCGCAAAGGCCCATTTTTTCGTTACCCGCTCGATGCCTTGCGCCACAGGGCTCTCACCCCCCTCTCCAAGGCCACTTTTTGCCCTTTTGACTGACCCCCTTGCGAATGGGTCTTGTACCCCTTGCCCTGCTTGGCTTTAATGGGGGTAGAGTTCCTCCTTCAGGGAGACTCCTAGAAATTGGAAACCGAAGTGAACTTTGAGCTGTTAAAGTTGAACTCTATTCCTAGCTCCCCCTTCGGGGGGATAAAAATTGGAAAGGAATCGGGAACGCCCCTGTGAGCCTAGTGCTGCCAAAGCTCGCCCTGACGTTGGGAGATCCAGCGGGGATTGGGCCAGAGATTGTGCTCAAGGCGCTGGCGGATCCCCAGGTGCAGGCCTGCGCCCAGATAACGGTGGTGGGCGAGCGGCAGGTTTTGCAGGCTACCTACCGTCTCTTGAAGGCAAAAGGGGTGGCAGATCCCTTAGCTGACCCGGCAGGGATCCCCGTCCTAGAGTGCGGCAGCGGCTTCCACCTAGAGTTCTCTCGTGTGGGCCGGGGGGATGCCCAGAGCGGAGCGGCCAGCTTTGTCTACCTGAAAACGGCTGTTGAAGGGGCGCTGCAAGGCCAGTTCCAGGGGATCGTGACCGCCCCCATTGCCAAATACCTCTGGCACCAAGCGGGCTACCCCTTCCCCGGCCAAACAGAGGTACTGGCCCAGCTCAGCGGGCGCGAGTGCTACGGGATGCTGTTTGTGGCCCGTTCTCCCTACAGCGGCTGGCAGATGCGGGTTCTACTGGCCACCACCCACATCCCCTTGAGCCAGGTGCCCCTCACCCTCACCCCAGAGCTGGTGCGCAGGAAGTTGGACTTGCTGGCGGGATCCCTGCGCGAGCTCTTTGGGATTGGCGATCCCGTGATTGCCGTGGCTGGCCTCAACCCCCATGCCGGCGAACGGGGGCAACTGGGTTCAGAAGAACAGGAGTGGCTGGCGGAGCTGCTAGGTACCTATCCCCACGCCAGAATCTGGGGGCCGCTCCCCCCCGATACGATGTGGCTAGCTCCCGCCCAAGCCTGGTATGGTCAAGGGTCTCCCCCCGTGGCCGATGCCTACCTGGCCCTCTACCACGACCAAGGCCTGATCCCGGTGAAGCTGCTGGCGTTTGACCGAGCCGTCAACCTAACCCTGGGGCTGCCCTTTATTCGCACCTCCCCTGACCACGGCACCGCCTTTGACATAGCTGGACAGGGGGTGGCCCGCGCCGAGAGCCTCAAGCAGGCAATCCTGCTGGCAGCCGAACTGGCCCCTACGGCCGCCGCAGCGTCTCGATCCCTTCAGGGCCAGCGATAATGGCCTCGGTGGCCATGCCGATAAACAGGCCGTGCTCCACTACCCCCACCGTTGCTTTGAGTTGCTCAGCTAGCTTGACTGGATCGGCAATGGGGCCAAACTGGCAGTCGAGGATGTAGTGCTGCTCGTCGGTGAGGTAGGGATCCCCGTCGGCCGTGCGCCGCAGCACCGCCTGGCAGCCCAGGGCCTCCACCCGCGCCAGGGTAGTCTTCCAGCCAAAGCGCACCACCTCCACCGGCACTGGGAAGCGCGTGCCTAGCTGCGCCACCTTCTTGGAGGCGTCGGCAATGATGATTAGCTCGGCGGCGCTGGCCTCCACCAGTTTCTCCCGCAGCAGGGCTCCCCCTGCCCCCTTGATGAGATTGAGGGATCCCACCTCAATTTCATCAGCTCCATCGATGGCCAGATCCAAGCGAGGCTGCTCTTCCAGCGTGGCCAGCGGGATCCCTAGAGAGCGGGCCTGTTCTGCCGTGCGCTCGGAAGTGGGCACCCCGATGAACTGCAGCCCCTCCTTTCGCATGCGCTGGGCTAGGGCGCTCACCGCAAAGGCGGCTGTGGAGCCCGTCCCCAGGCCCACCACCATGCCTGACTGTACCCGCTGGGCTGCTGCCTGGGCTGCCGCCTGTTTCAGCTCCTCAGAACTAGTCATCCTATTCCCGCTGGAGTCCAACTTGCTATTCTACCGCCCACTCCAACTAAAGCCCTGCGGCGCCTCCACCACCTGGCCGAAGAGATCGTAGGGCTCGGCCCGCGTAATCTGGACCGGCACCAGGGATCCCAGGGATCCGGGCCCGCGCACATACACCACCCCGTCCACCTCAGGGGCAAAGCGGGGGGAGCGGCCAATCCACTCGCCCGTGCGGGGGTTTTCCTGCTCCAGGAGCACAGGCACCACCTGCCCCACCTGCTCGCGGTTGCGGCGGAAGGCGATCCCCTGCTGCAGCTGCATCAGGCGGGCGCGGCGCTCTTTTTTGACGCGCTCAGGCACTTGGTGAGGAAGGTGGTAGGCAGGCGTGCCTTCTTCGGGAGAAAAGGTAAACACCCCCACATGGTCAAATTGGTGGCGCTGCACAAAGTCCAACAGATGCTGGAAGTGCTCCTCTGTCTCGCCAGGAAAGCCGACGATGAAGCTGGTGCGCAGCACGGCCTTGGGTAGGGCCTGACGCAGCCGCTCGATCAACCGGTCGTTGACCTGGTCCTGCCAGGGGCGGTTCATGGCCTTGAGGATCTCGGGGTGGCTGTGCTGCAGCGGCAGATCCAGATAGAGCAAGAAATTGGGGGTCTCCTGAATGGCCTCTACCACTGCCGGAGTAATGCCCGTAGGGTAGGCATAGAGCATGCGGACCCAGGGAATAGGGATCTTGCCCAGAGCACGGATGAGCTCAGCCAGCCGCGGCTCCCCGTAGAGGTCGATCCCGTAGTTGGTGGTGATCTGGGAAATGAGAATCAGCTCCTGCACCCCTTCTGCAGCCAGTTGTTCGGCCTCCCGCAGGATGGACTCGATGGGGCGAGAGCGTTGCTTGCCCCGCAGGTGGGGGATGATGCAGAAAGAGCAGCGATAGTCACACCCCTCTGCCACCCGCAGGTAGGCCACTGGCGCGTGGGTAGTGCGATAGCGGGGGACAGTCTCATCGGCAATGTAGTCCAAGCTGGAGGTGACGGCATTAACCCGCTCTCCCCGCTCCACCCGCTCCATAACCTGGACAATCTGGTGGTAGTCGCCCGTGCCCACAATGGCCACCGCCTCTGGGATCTCCCGCAGCAGCTCCTCCTGGAAGTGCTGCGCCAAGCAGCCAGCGATGATGAGCTTCTTGCCCTGCACTGCCAGCTCCATCAAGGTGCTGACCGACTCCCGCCGCGCCGCTTCGATGAAGCTGCAGGTGTTGACGATGACGTAGTCGGCGCTTTCTTCATCCCCCTCCACCCGGTAGCCTGCCTGGGCCAGCAGGCCCATCATGTGTTCCGTGTCCACGCGGTTTTTCTCACAGCCCAGATGCACAACGGCAACAGCCGGCGCTTCCTTTGGGGAGGCGGCAGGGCTGCGAGAGGGCGTAGGCAGAGCGGTTTCCAACCGGTTCATAGCCACAGGAGAGGCCGAGAGAATGGCAACAATAGACAACAAATGAATTGGGAAAATTGAGGCCTTCCTATTCTAGTTCTAGTTGGGTTTCGCTTCTAAAGGCGGGGAGGAGGACTGTCCATCTTGTCTAACTCCCCTGCCAACCAGCTCAATCGGGATAACCCCCAAATTGAACCCACACCAAGCCGAGAGCCACAGCCACCGCCAGCCCAGTGGCCGCCCAGCTCCAGGGATCCCTTGCCATCTCTTCTGGGAGCAGAGGTGCTCTTCCATAGCCCCTCAGGCGCAGCGCCTGATAGACCCGCTCGGAGCGCTCGTAGCTGCGCACCAGGAGAGTGCCCACTGCAGCAGCCAGGAAGGGAAGGTCTTGTCGCAAGGCCAGGTCCGGACGCCACAGGGATCCCCGCGGTCGCCAGCCCCTCAGCCGAGCTGCCCGCTGCATCCGCTGCCACTGGGTAGCCACCTCCTGCAAATAGCGCTGGGTTAGCCAAGCCAGTTCCAGGAGTAGGTCGGGGATCCCCAAAGCCCCTAGGGCTGCCAACAGGGCCGGCAGAGGGGTGGTCTCCCCCAGCAGCATTGCCAGGGCCAACAGCGCCAGGCTGCGCCCGCCAAGGCAAAGCGCCCTCTCCAGCCCCTCCCAGCGCAAAGCCAAGGAGCCCCACTGCCAGAGGAAGGTCTCCCCAACGGCAAAAGGCAAGAAGAGGACGAAGGCTATCAACAAAACTCCTGGGGCGGCCAGCCGTCTTAGCCCTCGGCGCAGGGGCAAGCCGGAGAGCGCCCAAAGAAGAGCCACCAACACCCAAACTAGGGGTAGCAAGGCCAAGCGCTGCACCTGGGCAAAAGCCGCCATCAATGCCAGTAGGCCAACCACCTTGGGCAGAGGCCGCCAGCGGTGGAGCCAAGGGGAGGAAAAACTCCTGGAGGCGAGAGGCGGGCAGGGCAGATTAGCCTTAGAGCTTTTCATCCTCCCCCAAAAGCTGCGGCTGTACCCGCTGCAAGAACAGCACCACCCAACGGGTAAACAGCCCCTCCACCCCTGCCAGCGGCAGATGAGCTGCCATCAAGCCGGCCAGGGCCAAGCGCTCTGCGGACGTGGAAGGGATCCCCTCGCTGTACAGCGCCGCCAGCACCACGCCGTAAAATAGCAGCGCCGCCAGCACCACCCCTGCAGCTCCTGCCCAAAAGGCAGCCCAGCCCGTTCCCAGCCGCCGCCGGCTTGCTTGAAAGATCCCTCCTGCCAGAAGCGCCGGGATCCCCAAGATGGCGGCGTTGATCCCCAGGGTGGTCAGCCCTCCATGCCCGAAAGCCACGGCCTGAAAGAACAGGCCCACCAGGATGGCCGGGTAGGCCAAGACCCCCAAGAGCACGCCCATTAGGCCATTGAGCAGCAGGTGCAGGCTGGTTGGAGGAAAGGGCAGGTGAATGGAGGAGGCGACAAAAAAAGCCGCTGTCAGCAGCGCTGCCTTGGGGAGCGGGCGGCGGGGATCCCTTTCCAGCCGCTGCAGGCGGCCCAGGCTGTAGCCGGTGATCAAGGCGGTGAGGCCATAGCCTCCCAACCACAGGGGCGCTGGCAAAAGGCCCTCGCTGATGTGCATGGCTAGTCCTGCTCCAGAGCAGCAGCGCCGACTTCGGAGCTTGGCCGTTCTCCACCCACAGAGGCGGCAGGGCGGGGCCGCAAGAAAAACAGCGCTGTGCCTAAGCAGCCCCAGATAACGCAGGCAGCCATGACCCCCCGCTGCAGAGGCCCAAAGCCAGGAGAGGGGGGGCTGGGGATCCCTAGCCCCTCTCCAACCGGCACCTTCACCACTACGCCGTGCCCCGCCTGGCGAATGTGCACCTGCCACAGGCCCTTGAGCTCCGGATCCGGCTGCAGCCAAAACCGGCCCTGGGCGTCCGTCTGCCCCTCCTGCCAAGGAGTGCTGGGATTGCTAGGTGCAAACACCGTTACCTGCGCCGAACGCATCGGCTCGCCTGTATCGTAGCGGGCCTGGATCTCGAACGTGGGAACTGCTCGCCAAGAGGCCTCCACCCCGTGTCCCCAAGCCGGGGCAGCCAGAAGCAAGCCAAAAGCCAGCCAGCTCAATTGCCAGCAAGAGTGGAAAGGGGCGCGACTTGGCCAGACTGGGTTCATCGCTAAGCAAAGGATAGAGGACAACAAAAGCCAACGGGACTTGAGGGCAAAGACCTACGTCAAGAACCCCGTCCTGCCGAGGCAATCAGGCGAACCCCAGCGCTGCCTTTGAGGCCGTCCTTGAAGGGCAGCCTGTCATTCCCAAACAGGTGGTCGAAGTGAAAGGCGGCTTCCCAGTCCGCCACCTGGCCTCCCGGACAAGACCCTTGTGCTCTTCTCCCACCTACTCGCCACAGACGAGGGCCAGCTCAGGACTGAACTTGAGCACACATGGGATCCCCTCCGCCTCCCTTTTTGCTGTTCAGGCTCTACCCTTGATCCAGAGAGAGTAGCCCTTCGACGGACCCTCCAGCGCCGGCATTTGTCGCTTGGCCCAGGCAGTCCTGCTCTACCGAACCACAGATTTCTTCACCCTTACAATCCCCCGCTGGGGCATCCCCCAGAAACTACTCCTGCGCCAAGTTTCCGGCCCGCACCCAACCTTCCTGCCCGTTCTGCCGCCGGATGCGCTGCCAGCGGCCATCGGCGCTGTATTCCAGCACTTCCACCACCTCGTTCATGGGCACACCACCGATGTAAGCTCCTTCCCGGTCGGGAGTGGCCCGTAGCGCTAGGCCAATCGGCTCAATTACCCGTCCCCGTTCCCCTGGAGCAAGGCTGGTTTCTACCAGTGGCCGAATTGGCGAGGGGGTAGAGTTAGGTGTAGATTCAACCCCAGAAGTTGCAGAAAGTGGAGCCGAGGCAACTGCTGCTCCTTCCACGGGGCCCAGGTTGCCAGCGCGTACCCAGCCTTCCTGGCCGTTCAGCTCTCGCCGCACCCGTTGCCAGCGGCCATCGGCGCTGTACTCCAGCACCGTCACTATTTCCCCCGCCCCAATTCCCCCTTGGTAAGCTCCCTCCACCGAGGGCTTGCTGCGGATGGCTAGACCCAGAGGCTCGATCACCCGCCCCCGGCTGCCAGGCGGAAAGGCAGTGGAATCAAGGCTGCCTACAGCCGGCGGAGACTCCCTCTGAGTAGGGCGAGCCGAGGGGGAAAAGGGCAAGCTTGTCGGTCTAGGCAAAGGCTCCACCCGCACCGCTCGAGGAAACTGCGGCACTGCAGGGGGAGCCAGCAGGGGAGCAATGAACTGCCACGCCTGCCAACCCAGAGCAGCCAAGGCCCCAACCGAGAGGCTCAGGGCCATTAGGGTGCCGAAGGGAAAACTCCCCACCGCGGGAGAAGAACGGCCTCGCACCGGGTAGTTAGCCATCCAAAACTCAGCTCCCAAAAGCTGAGAGTAAGAGCCTTGCCAACGCTTGCAAGCCCCAGAGCATCTCTAGTACTTCTAGTTTCGCCTCTGGGTGCTGGCTTGGGAAGCTATCTCCCAAGGGGCAAGCTCAGCAGCACGTTTAGCCTCTACTTGGTGAACATATTCTCCCAGTCAGTGGTGAGAATTTCGTGGCCAAAGGTCCAGCCGGCTAGGAGCAAGGGCAAGGCCAAGCCCAAGAAGCCGAAGAAACTGATTACCTGAGCAATTTGCCGCTGTGCCCTTTTCCTTTTCGGGTCGGGGATGTTACTAGCAGCTACCGTGAGCTTTGAGCAAAAGGCTACCACCACCGCCCCCGCTGGCCCCAGCACCAGCGATGGCCACAGCCAATCCGCTACCTGCGCATACTCGTAGGCCCGCGTGAACGGCATGATGACGAAACAGACCAGCTCTAGCACTCCCCAGGTGAAGAGGGCCACCTGGATATCCTTGCGAAAGACGGCGTTGGGATCGTAGTACATAAGCCTCTGGGAAAAACCCCCACCATGCCACTCTAAGGCCTGGCCGGCAAGTTGTTACTCCCCTCCTTTGCAGACAGCCTAACTGGAGTGGTTGCCACTCATTTGCCCAGAGACAGAGGCTCGAGGAAAGCCAAACAGCCAATTCAATAAGAGTCTGAAGCAGTCTGTTGTATAAATAAAGACTGCCTGGGTTTGCCGCTTTCTGCAGCCCGGATACGTCCTGCTGGCAGAGCTCTTCTGCAGCCCTGCCCCCTCCTAGTCAACCCGCTATGTTCCGCATCCTTATTGTCGACGACGATCCCAGCATTTGCACGCTGCTCAAGCGGTACTTGCAGCGCCAAGGGTACACGGTCGAGGTGGCTGCAACCGGTGCCGAGGGCCTGCAGCAGTTACGTACTTTTCAGCCGGACTTGGTGATTTTGGATTTGAACTTGCCAGATGTCAGCGGCTACAGCCTCTGCCGGCAGATGCAAAAGGAGACTGGCGTGTATGTATTGATGCTAACCAGCCGAGTGAATCCTGCCGACAAGCTGCAAGGATTTCAGCTAGGCGCAGATGACTACCTGACCAAACCCTTCACCCTACCGGAGCTACAAGCACGGGTGCAGGCTATCCTGCGCCGAGGGCGGACGAAAGCCCAGGGAGGAAGCGCCCCCGTTCTAACCTTTGCCTCCTTGGTGATTAACCCAGAAACCCGGGAAGTCACTCGCGACCAGCGCCCCATTAGCCTAACGGCTCTGGAGTTTGACTTGCTCTACACCATGGCCCGCTACCCTGGACGGGTTTGGCGACGCGCTGAGCTGATCCGAGAGGTGTGGGACTTTAACTATGAAGGAGATGAGCGAGTCGTTGATGTCCACATTGGCCAAATTCGCAAGAAGTTAGAGACTGATGCCAGTCAGCCAGAGCTAATCCGCACCGTGCGCGGCGTTGGCTACAAGTTTGAGCCCCCCACTCCAAAGGAGGGAGGAGGGGAATTCAAATAGCCATAAAAGAGAGAGAGGTTGAGAGTAAAAGCGCGCTAATCCAGACGACGGCCTGTCAAGCGCACAAAGATATCTTCTAGGTTGGCAGGGCGCACCATCAGGCCGGTTTTGTCGGATTCAGCTTCCAACTGCCGCTGGGCCTCCGCCAAGCTGGGGAAAAAGGTGTAGCTCACCTCCTGTCCAGGTCGGGAGCGCACCAGCAGAGCTTCCCCGTACTTGGCCCGCAACTGACTAGGGCTGCCCAGCTCGATCAGCTTGCCGCCGTCCATGATGCCGATGCGGTCGCACAGCTCTTCGGCCTCCTCCATGTAGTGGGTGGTAACTAGCAAGGTCATCCCCTGTCGATTCAGATCCCGCAGGATCTCCCACAACAGCCGCCGCGCTTGGGGATCCAATCCAACCGTCGGCTCGTCCAGGAACAAGATTTGAGGCTGGTGCAGCAGGGCTCTGGCCACTTGCAGGCGCCGCTTCATGCCGCCGGAGAGGGTCTTCACCTTGTCGTGCCGCCGGTCGGCCAGCTTCACGTACTCCAGCCACTCGTCAATGCGCCGCTGCCGCTCCGGGTTGGGAATGTGGTGCATGCGGCCGTGGAACTCCAGGTTTTCCCAAACCGTTAGCTCCGCCTCTAGGGTAATAGGCTGCAACACCACCCCAATCTGCCGCCGCACTGCTAAGGGATCCCGCACCACGTCGTAGCCCCCCACTTGGATGGATCCCTGGCTGGGTCGCGTGAGGCTAGTGAGCATGCGGATGGTGGTGGATTTGCCGGCGCCGTTGGGCCCCAGCAGGGCAAATACCTCCCCCTGAAAGATCCGCAGGCTCAAGTCCTGAACAGCCACCTGCTGCCCAAAGCGCTTCCACACCCCCTGCGTTTCCACTGCCGCCGGCTGGGTCTGGGGCAGAGTCGGGGCCATTGAAAGAGTGGTTGCAGTCGGCTCCATCTGCAGTGTAAAGAAACCTTTCTTCCCTAGCATACGCCAGTTGGGTTGGCCTTCTCTCCTGGGCGGCTGTGATCTTCCTTACTCGGAGCTTTCACCTCGCCCTTGCAAAATAATTGCTGAGGAGCGGGGCTAGCCGAAGCTCTACCCGAAGCACCAGAGTGGAGAGGAACTATGCCAAGTGGAGACCGATTCGATCAGATTGACTTCCGCCTGGATCGCCTAGTCGGCGCTGTGTTGACCCTAGTTGAAGCCGTCAGCTCTATCAAAGACGACTTGTCCCAGTTAAAAGACATCGTTCAGCAGCAGGCGCGGATGACGCAAGAGCACAGCGCGTGGCTGGAGGAGTTCAAGGCCGTCTGCCAGCAGCAAGCTGAAACCGCCCAGCGCCAGGCCGCAACGGTTGAGCGCCTCATTGCCCACTTCTTGCTAGCTCAGCAGCCCAAGGCTTAAGGCATGTCACAATGACAGCAGAGCTGAGGTCATCCGCCCTTGGAGTTCCCGCTTGCACCAGCCCAGCAGGGTTCTGTGGACACAGAAGAGGTGCTGGCCTTTTTTCGCTGTCGTCGCCTGCCCTACTTGGATCGCTTTGGACCTCAAGAAGCCAAGCTGCCGACGGAAAACCTGCTGGAGCAATGGCGTCGGGATCGCCAAGCTCTGCAAGCTACTGTCCTGGAGCGATTCCCGGGAGAACAGGTCGCGCCGGGCAATGAAGCCCTTCTGGCAGCTATGGCAGCAGGGGCGGAGCGGATCTACGGCGGGCAGATTGTAGCAGAGCTGTTTTGGGAAGCTGAGGCGGAGCTTGCCAGCTCTGAAGTTGCCCTCGCCTCTTCCCCTGAGACAGAGCTTGAGCTCCCTGAGGACGACTCCACTAGGGCTGTTCCAGAGTTTCGCTCCGTTTGGGTAAGCAGCTCGCTGGACCTCCTGATTCGGGATCCCGCCCTTCGCAGCCAAGACCGGCCCGTTTACCTGCCGGTGCACATTCGCCTCGGCAAGCGCCCCAAGCCGGAGTACGAACTGTTGTTGGCTTTGCAGGCCGAGTTGCTTGGATCCCTGGAGGGGCAGGTGCCCAAGCACGGCTTTCTAATTTTGAAAGACAAGGAATGGTACCCCGTCGAGCTAGATCGACGACGTGCTCAGGTGCGCCGCCTGCTGCAAGATTACCTGCGCTCCCTCAGTCGACCCGAGCCGCCCCAGGTGTTAATGGCCCGCAGCCGCTGTCATCTCTGCCACTGGCGGAACTACTGTCGGCAGCTAAACGCCACCACCCAGCCCCTCAGCCTGCTACCGGGTGTAACTAGATCCCGCTATCCCCTTCTGCAAAAGGCGGGGATCGACTCAATTGAAGCCTTAGCCAACGCCCCTCTGGAAACGCTGCAGGCCATTCCCCAGTTGGGAGCCCGCGTGGCCCTGCAACTGCAGCTCCAAGCCCGCGCCGCCCTCAGCCGCCAGCCTATCTGGCTGCAATCCCCACCCCCAGCTCTGCCGACAGCGCCCGTGGAGCTGTACTTCGACATCGAGGCAGATCCCCGCCACAACGTTGCTTACCTGCTGGGCTTGCTCGTGGTAGAACAAGCAGAGGAGCACAAGGTTGTCAACTACTACAGTTGCCTAGCTGCCGAGCCACAGGAGGAAGGACAGGCCTGGCAACAGTTTCTAGAGTTGGTTCAACGTTACCCTGAGGCGCCCATTTATCATTTCCATGGCTTTGAAGTACAGACTTGCCGGCAACTGGGGGAGCAGTACCAAACGGATCCCCGAGAGGTGCAGCAACTGTTGGAGCGCTTTGTGGATTTACACACCTGGATTCAGCGGTCGGTAGTGCTGCCCGTTGAGAGCTACTCCCTGAAGAACATCGCCCGCTGGCTGGGGTTCAAGTGGCGACTGCCCGAGGCCAATGGAGCCTACTCCATCTACTGGTATAGCCAGTGGCTAGAAACACGAGATCGCCACTATCTAGAGCAGACACTCATCTACAACGAGGACGATTGCCAGGCTACCTATCGCCTTAAAGCTTGGTTGAGTCAGAGTGCAGCTTCTGAGTCCAGTAGGAGATAGCTCCTTCCCATTGCCTAGCAAGGCAGTAACTGCCCTCCTTCTTCCAGCAAAAAACCCCCACCGAGGGGTGTAGTAGGGTCTGGCACCGAGCTATTTTTCCGGGGGGTCACCCCTCCAGTAGGTTCGCCGCTGATGCGTTTCACGTCCGAGTTCGGGATGGAGTCGGCGTGGTTCCACATC
>NZ_JANSHF010000024.1:0-15571 GCF_047461475.1 Synechococcus sp. WC10meta | reverse complement strand
GACGGAGAGCGACCGCATGTTTACTCTGGTTAAGCCCATCACCCGCCACGTTGCCCCTGCTGAGGTGGGGGATCGCCGCTTGATGAAGGTGGTGTACGTGGTGTTGGAGCCGCAGTATCAGAGCGCCCTGACGGCGGCGGTGCAGCGCATCAATGCCCACAACCCTAAGCTGGCGGTGGAGCTGTCGGGGTACTTGGTGGAGGAGCTGCGGGATCCCTCGGGGTATGAGGCTTTCCAGCGGGATCTGGAGACAGCCAATGTCTTTATTGGATCCCTAATCTTTATCGAAGACATTGCCCAGAAAGTAGTGCAGGCGGTGGAGCCCCTGCGGGAGCGGCTGGATGCGGTGGTGGTCTTCCCCTCCATGCCGGAGGTGATGCGCCTTAATAAGCTGGGATCCTTCTCCATGGCGCAGCTAGGGCAGTCCAAGAGCGCCATTGCCCAGTTCATGCGCAAGCGCCAGCAGGGATCCAGCTTCCAAGAGGGGATGCTGAAGCTGCTGCAGACCCTGCCCAAGGTGTTGAAGTACTTGCCCTTCGACAAGGCGCAGGATGCCCGCAACTTCATGCTCAGCTTCCAGTACTGGCTGGGCGGATCCCGGGAGAACCTGGAGAACTTTTTGCTCATGCTGGCGGATCGCTACCTGCCAGGGATGCGGGGGCAGCTCTCCTTTGCTGAGCCCGTCACCTACTTGGAGATGGGTATCTGGCACCCGCTGGCGCCGCAAATGTTTGCCAGCCTGGCGGAGTACTGGGACTGGTACAATGCCCGCGAGGATCTGCCAGAGGACGTGAAGGATCCCTTGGCCCCCTGCGTGGGGCTGGTGCTGCAGCGCACCCACCTGGTGACGGGGGATGATGCCCACTATGTTGCCATGGTGCAAGAGCTGGAGTCGCGCGGGGCGCGAGTGGTGCCAGTGTTTGCCGGCGGCTTGGACTTCTCCAAGCCAGTGAACGAGTTTTTCTGGAACGAGCAAAAGACGGCACCCATTGTGGATGTAGTGGTGTCGCTAACCGGGTTTGCCCTAGTGGGCGGGCCAGCGCGGCAGGATCACCCCAAGGCAGTGGAGACACTCAAGCGGCTAAATCGCCCCTATATGGTGGCCCTGCCCTTGGTGTTTCAATCCACCGAGGAATGGGCCAACAGTGACTTGGGCCTGCACCCGGTGCAGGTGGCGCTGCAAGTTGCCATTCCCGAGCTGGACGGGGCCATTGAGCCAATCATCCTCTCGGGGCGGGACGCCGTCACCGGCAAAGCTCACGCGATGCAGGATCGGATTGAGCTGATTGCAGCGCGGGCCATTAAATGGGCCAATCTGCGGCGCAAGCCCAAGATAGAGAAGAAAATTGCCATCACCATTTTCAGCTTTCCGCCAGACAAGGGCAATGTGGGAACAGCCGCCTACCTGGATGTGTTTGCCTCCATCCACCGGGTGATGCAGGCGCTGGCCCACAATGGCTACGACCTGGGGCCAGAGCTGCCCAAAACCCCCCAGGAGCTGATGGAGTCTATCCTCCACGATCCCCAAGCTCAGTACGCTAGCCCGGAGCTGAATGTAGCGGCCAAGCTGTCGGTGCGGGAGTACGAGGCCCTGACCCCCTACGTCAAAGCCATTGAGAAATACTGGGGGCCAGCTCCAGGGCACCTGAACACCGATGGGCAAAATCTACTGATTTACGGCAAGCACTTTGGCAACGTGTTCATCGGGGTGCAGCCCACTTTTGGCTACGAAGGGGATCCCATGCGGCTACTTTTTTCCAGGTCGGCCGGTCCCCACCACGGCTTTGCCGCCTACTACACCTACCTGGAAAAGGTTTGGAAAGCCGACGTGGTCATCCACTTTGGCACTCACGGGTCTCTCGAGTTCATGCCGGGCAAGCAGATTGGCATGTCCAGCGAGTGCTACCCGGATAACCTAATTGGATCCCTGCCCAACCTTTACTACTACGCTGCCAACAACCCCAGCGAGGCCACCATCGCCAAGCGGCGGGGCTATGCCTGCACCATCAGCTACCTGACACCGCCGGCAGAAAACGCTGGCCTCTACAAGGGGCTGCAGGAGCTGCGGGAGCTGATTGGCTCTTACCAAACCCTGCGGGAGGGGGCGCGGGGCATTGCCATTGTCAACGCCATCTGCGACAAGGCGCGGCTAGTCAACCTAGACAAAGACGTGGAGCTGCCGACGGTGGACGCTGCCCAGCTCACCCTAGAGGAACGGGACACGGTGGTGGGCAAGCTCTATGCCAAGCTGATGGAGATTGAGTCGCGGCTGTTGCCCTGTGGGCTGCATGTGATTGGGGCGCCCCCCACAGCAGAAGAGGCGATTGCCACCTTGGTAAGCATTGCCAGCATTGACCGGCCGGAGGAAGGGATCCTCGGCCTACCCCGCATCATTGCCCAGAGCCTGGGGCGGGATATCGACGAAATCTACCGCAACCGGGATCGGGGGCACCTGGCGGATACAGAGCTGCTGGATCGCATCAACAAGGCCTGCCATAAAGCAGTGGCCGCGCTCGTGCGGGAACAGACCGACGCCCAGGGGCGGGTCTCGCGCGTGGCCAAGCTCAACTTCTTCAACATGGGACGGCAGGCGCCCTGGCTGGTGGCCCTGAAGGAGGCGGGCTACCCGCAGGTGGATCCAGACCTGCTCAAGCCTTTGTTTGAGTTTCTGGAGGAGTGCCTCAAGCAGATTACGGCAGATTACGAGCTGGGATCGCTGCTGCGGGCCTTGGAAGGGGAGTACATCCCGCCGGGCCCGGGAGGGGATCCCATCCGCAACCCCAACGTCTTGCCAACTGGGCGCAACATCCATGCTTTGGATCCCCAGTCCATCCCCACGGCAGCGGCCATCAAGTCGGCGGAGATTGTGGTGGAACGGCTGCTGGCGCGGGAGCTGAGCGCCAACGGCGGCAGGTACCCGGAGACCATCTCAGTGGTGCTCTGGGGCACGGACAACATCAAGACCTACGGCGAGTCGCTGGCGCAGGTGCTCTGCCTGCTGGGGGTGCGTCCTAAGCCAGATGCCCTGGGGCGGGTAAACAAAGTGGAGCTCATCCCCCTGGAGGAGCTGGGGCGGCCCCGCATTGACGTGGTGGTGAACTGTTCCGGGGTATTCCGGGATCTCTTTGTCAACCAAATGGCCCTTCTCGACCGGGCAGTGAAGCTAGCAGCCCTAGCCGATGAGCCGCTGGAGCTGAACTTTGTGCGCAAGCATGCCCTACAGCAGGCAGAAGAATTGGGGCTGACTCTGGAGCAGGCGGCAACGCGGGTCTTTTCCAACGCTTCTGGCTCCTACTCGGCCAACATCAGCCTGGCCGTGGAAAACAGCTCGTGGGAGGACGAAAGCGAGCTGCGGGAGATGTACCTATCCCGCAAGTCCTTTGCCTTCGGCTCCAATTTGCCCAACCAGCAGATGCGGCAGCTTTTTGAGGCCAGCCTGAAGACGGTGGAGGTAACCTTCCAAAACCTGGATTCGTCGGAGATTAGTCTGACAGACGTCAGCCACTACTTTGATGCGGATCCCACCAAACTGGTGCAGAGCCTGCGCCCCGACGGCAAGGCTCCCTCAGCCTACATTGCCGATACCACCACGCCCAATGCCCAGATCCGCACCCTGAGCGAGACCATTCGCCTGGACGCTCGCACCAAGCTCCTCAACCCCAAGTGGTATGAGGGCATGCTCAAGCACGGCTACGAAGGGGTGCGGGAGATTGCCAAGCGGCTGGTGAACACCTCTGGCTGGTCGGCCACGGCAGGTGCGGTGGACAACTGGATCTATGAGGAGGCCAACGAGACCTTTATCAAGGACGAGGCAATGCGGCAGCGCCTCATGAACCTCAACCCCCACTCCTTCCGGCGCATCGTCGGCACCCTGCTGGAGGTGCATGGGCGTGGCTACTGGCAAACTTCCCAAGCCAACATCGAGCTCCTGCAGGAGCTGTATCAGGAAGTGGAAGACCGGATCGAGGGGGTGGAGTAGCTGGTCAAGGCCATCCCCGCAGAGGAGAGCTGAGGCTTCTCCTTGCATTTGCTGGCATAAGGGGGTTGGTAGCAAAGCCCCCAGAAAGTTCGCCCTCTGGCGCTAGGGCGAAGGCCGGCAGGAGTGCAGCTTTTAGCTTTCCTCTTCCAAAATGCGGGGCACCTTGAAGAACATGTCGACGCGGTCGGGGGCGTTAGCTAGGATCCCCTCGACATTGGCGTAGGGCTCCACCTCATCGGGGCGAGTGGGCAGCTCGATATCGAGGACATGGAAAGTAGGCTCTACGCCTTCAGTGTCCAGCTCTTTAAGCTGTTCTACGTAGGCCAGAATATCTGCTAGCTGCTGGGTAAACTGGATTTCCTCCTCCTCAGTGAGCTCTAGCCGCGCCAGGTGAGCGACGTGGCGTACTTCTTCGCGGGTCAGCATTGCTTCCTTGGCCCTATGGGCTACCGATGAGTTTACCTTAGCCAGACCTCAAAAGAGCTCCAGGTTGGCACGCCCTGTGGTTTTGAGCCAGTTTTGGGCCTCGATGTAGTTGTTGGGGGCAATGCGAATGGCACGGATCCAGTATCGGGCAGCTTCGTCAAATAGGGCCTCAGCCGTTTCTTCATCCCCAGCTTGCAGACTCTGCTCACCTTTGTGGTGCAGCAAAACGGCAATGTTGTTGAGGGCAGAGCAGAGGCGGGGGTTGAGCTCTAGGGCCTGGTGGTAGTACTCCAGGGCCTTGTCCAGGTCTCCAGTGCTTTGGTAAATCAGGCCCATGTTGTAGAGGATGTAGCTGCGGTCTTGGTCGTCCTTCTCTAAAGCCAAAGCCTCGCGGTAGTTTTCTAGGGCCTCGGCATATTCCCCTTCGCTTTGGGCCGCCATGCCGTCTCGGTAGTAGGCAAAGGCTTTCTTCTCCTCCGAACTCACCCCCGGCAGCAACTTGAGGATTAGATCAGCCAGGACAGTGAAGGTTTTGTCGATGAAGTTGTCGTTCTTCATGCCGCGGGGCATGGTTGACCTCCCCTAGGGTGCCTCTTCTTTGCGTTGTACCACGCCCACAAAACCCCTAGGTTGAGCTTTGCCCAGAAGAGGCCGAGCGGCGCTTGCTTAGGCGCACCGGGTGCCACTGTACGGTTTCACCAGGGGAGACTTCCAGTTCACAAGTAGTGTCGATGAGCCGTTGCGCCTGGGCTTGGGGAGTGGGGTAGCGGGCCAGATCCGCATCCACCAGATGGGGATGTTCTTGAAGCAGCCGCACGAGGAACTCCTGCAATTCCTCAGAGCTGAGAAATTGCTCTGGCAGGCCCGGGATCAGCAGCACGTAGTGATTGGCAGCGCGGAGCGGTTCGGGTTGGGGGTCTGACATATGAGTGTCAGGAAGGGCTGCAACTCTCTTGGTATTCTGAAAAAGACTTTCTTGGCTTTTGTCTGCCGTCTTGTGGGCTTTGAGAGTGCTATGGCCAAGCCGCGCACCTTTTCCGGCATTCAGCCCTCTGGTGAGCTGCACCTGGGCAATTACCTAGGGGCGATTAAAAACTGGGTGGCCGACCAGGAGCACTACGAGAACTTCTTTTGCATTGTGGATCAGCACGCGGTCACTGTGCCCCAGGATCCCAAGCTGTTGAGGGAGCGCACCCGTTCCCTGTTTGCCCTTTATTTGGCCTGTGGCCTCAAGCTGGAGTATTGTGTGCTGTTTGTGCAGTCCCATGTGCCTGCCCATACGGAGCTGGCCTGGCTGTTTGCCACTATCACTCCCATGAACTGGGCAGAGCGCATGATCCAGTACAAGGAAAAGAAAGAAAAACAGGGAGAGGAGACAAGTGTTGGCCTGTTTAGCTACCCCATTCTGCAGGCGGCGGACATTCTCCTCTACCAGCCCAAGTACGTGCCCGTGGGAGAGGATCAGCGGCAGCATATTGAGCTATGTCGGGACATTGCCCGCCGCTTTAATGACCGCTTTGGGCAGACCTTTGTCATCCCTGAGGCATTAATTCGTCCGCAAGGGGCGCGGATCATGAGCTTGACCGATGGCACCCGCAAGATGTCCAAGTCAGATCCCTCCGAGTTCAGCCGCATCCACCTGCTGGACAGTCCGGATGCCATTCGCAAAAAGATTCAAAAAGCCAAGACCGACTCCATCCGAGGCATTACCTTTGACGACCCGGCCCGCCCAGAAGCCCACAATTTGCTGACGATCTACATGCTCACCTCCGGCAAGAGCAAGGAGGAGGTAGCGGCTGAATGTGCCGAGATGGGATGGGGGCAGTTCAAACCCCTGCTTGCCGACAGCATTATCGCCACTCTAGAGCCCATTCAAAAGCGCTACCAGGAGCTCTGGAGTGACCCTGGCTACCTCCACGAGCTAATGCGGGAAAATGCTGCCAAGGCCCGTGCCGTGGCCGAGCAAACCCTCCAAAAGGTGCGAGATGCAATGGGGTTTCTGAGCCTTGAGGGATCCCTCACTGAGACTGCCCCTCGCGAACTTCGACAGGGCTAGGGGCAAGGCCCAGCTCGGCCAGGATCCCTTTCCAAACCAGAGGCAAGCGCTCCTGCCATTTTTGCCGGTGGTTGATCACGTACACGCAGAGTAGGGTAACGCCTACGCCCACCCACTGCTGCGGGGTGAGGGTCTCGCCCAGGAGGGTGCTGCCGAAGAAAAGGGCAAACACGGGGGTGAGAAAGGTTAGGGAGCTGAACTCGGTGAGATTTTCCTGGGAGGCGAAGTAGAAGAAGAGGGCATAGGCCACAGCGCTTCCCATCACCGAGGCATAAAGTAGATCCAGCCAATGGATGCCGCTTAGGTGCTGCCACTGCTCGCTTTCTGTCAGCGCCGAAAGCAGGATCAAGGGCAGGCTACCCAGCACCATGTGCCAGCCGGTTGCCAACACGGGATCCGCCACCTCTGCCACCTTGGGCATCATCACGGTGCCGATGGCCATTGACAGCGAAGCCAGCAACATCCAGCCAACGCCAGCTCCTAGCTGCAGGGATCCCCCCCCTCCAAGGCCAATAAGGCCGATGCCGAAAACTCCTAGCCCCAAGCTCAGCCAGCCCAGCACCCCCAGCCGCTCCCCGTAAAACCAGGTGGCCAGCAGGGCTACCACCAGGGGCTGCGAGTCAATTAGCACAGATCCCAAGCCGGCGCCGGTTTCCTGCAGTCCTTGCGCCAAAAATCCCTGAAAGCAGGTGGCGTCCACCAGGGCAAAGGCCAAGACCCACAGCCAGCCCTGCAGTCCCTGGGGATGCCAGGGCTGAGACGCTCCGGAGGCCCGCCCCTGCCAGATCCGGAAGGCCAAAACCAGGATCCCGGCCGGCAACAGCCTCAGAATGGCAATGAAGAGCGGAGTGGTCTCAGAGAGGGCATCTCGCATCGCCACCATTGCCGAACCCCAAAGGAAAAACGGGGCAATCATCAGCAGGCGTTGCCAGATAGGCTGAGATAACTTGTTGGATTGAGCCATAGGCGCTTCAAACTTGACAACAGAAGTCAACCCCATGTTAAGCGCTGCGGCAACCTAGTTACAAACCTTAACTATGGGATCCCTGGAGGGCTTTCTCAATCTGGATAAGCCGGCAGGGCTCACCTCCCACGACTGCGTGGCAGCAGTGCGGCGAACCTTGCGCACCCGCCAGGTGGGACATGGGGGCACCCTGGATCCGGCGGCAACGGGAGTTTTGCCCATCGCCGTGGGGCGGGCGACGCGCTTTTTGGCGTTTTTGCCAGGAGACAAGGTCTACCGGGCAACCTTTCGCTTTGGGCAGCGCAGCGACACTGACGATGCCGAGGGGCAGGTGGAGGTGGGATCCCCTTGTCCAGAGCTAAGTCGCGAGCAGGTGGAGGAATGTCTGCGGGAGTTTGTCGGCGAGATCTGGCAGGTGCCGCCTCTTTACAGCGCCATCAAACGGCAGGGGAAAAAGCTTTATGAGCTGGCGCGGGCGGGGGCAAAGGCCTCAGAGCTAGGGCTAGAGCCGCGGCGGGTGGTAATTCGGCACCTGCAGATCCTGGACTGGCGTCCCGGCGAGTTTCCGGAAGTGGATCTGGAGATTGCCTGTGGCCCCGGCACCTACATCCGTGCCCTTGCCCGCGATGTGGGGGAAAAGCTTGGCTGTGGCGGCTTGATGAGCCAGCTGCGGCGGCTGCAAAGTGGCCCTTTTCGCCTTGAAGAGAGTTGGCCGCTAGAGGTGTGGCAGGGATCTGCCAATCCTGCTGCTGCCCTGCTGCCCATTGAGTGGGGCTTTGCCAGCTGGGAGTCAGTTTCTCTGTCACCCTCAGACAGCCGACGCTGGCAGCAAGGTCAGGCCATTCCTCTGGATCCCGCTCAGGCCACTGCCGAGACCCTGCGGGTGAAAAGCCACCAGGGAGAGTTTTTGGGGTTGGGACAACGCCAGGGCAGATTGCTCAAGCCGCTGCGGGTGCTGTTGCCGGATTCCTGATTTCCCTGTCGGGGAAAAACCTCCGGTGTGGTAGACTGCGTGAGAGCCAACCAAGGGCGGAAAACGCCTCAGTGGGTGCAGCTTGCTTGCCGGGAGCAGTTGAAGAGTTCTATTTTTCAACCTAGCCTTTTCAACCTAGCCTTTTAAGACGCCACAAAAACGGAGTTGGGGATATGCGCGATGCCATAACCACCCTGATCAAAACCTACGACCTGACAGGCCGCTACCTGGATCGGGATGCCATGGACGCTCTTAGGGCCTTTTACGATTCGGGGTTGCGGCGCATCAAAGCTGTGCAGGTCATCAACCTCAACTCGGTGGACATTGTCAAGACGGCGGCGGCAGCCTTGTTCGCCGAGGTGCCGGAGCTGATCCGCCCAGGGGGCAACGCCTACACTACCCGCCGCTATGCCACCTGCCTGCGGGATATGGACTACTTCCTGCGCTATGCCTCCTACGCCCTGGTGGCTGGCGACAACAGCATTTTGGACGAGCGCGTTTTGGCCGGTCTGCGAGAGACCTACAACTCCCTTGGTGTGCCGATTGCTCCAACCGTCATTGGGATCCAAAACATGAAGCGGCGCACCCTAGAGCTGCTTGGCACCGACGAGGACTACAGCTTTGTAGCCGAGCCCTTCGACTACCTGAGTGCCAAACTCAGTGAAACCGATATCTAGCCTCATAGAGAGGGCAGGAATCTTCCCAGATCCCTTGCTTTGGTGGGGGTACGTTACCATCGTGGTAGCGCGCTAAGGATCTCCCGGGAAGGGAAAGAGCGGCCGTGGGGCGCGGCCCGAAGCCTTGTCCTAACTTTCCAGGAAGGCACGGCATCGTTGAACCCAAGCGCGAAGGTCGCCCTTTGCATGTCCCTCACAGCCTCCCTCGCTGGGGGCAGAAGGGGAGCAGTTGGTGGACTCAAGCCAAAGGCAGCGAAAACATGAAAGCTGTTGTCATGAACGTGCCCGGCGGGCCGGAGGTCTTGCAACTCCAGGAAGTGCCCGATCCCCAGATCCGCGGCGAGCGAGAGCTGCTTGTTCGTCTCAAGGCTGCTGGCGTCAACCCCATCGACACTAAGCTGCGGCGGCGAGGTACCTTCTACCCAGAAGAGATGCCGGCCATCTTGGGGTGTGACGGGGCTGGCGTTGTGGAAGCGGTGGGATCCGGGGTGCGGCAGTTTCGGGTTGGCGACGAGGTCTACTTCTGCTATGGCGGCCTGGGCAAGCAACCGGGGAACTATGCTGAGCTGATCGTGGTGGATGAGCGCTTTGTGGCTCCCAAGCCCAGAACCCTTAGCTTTGCCGAGGCTGCTGCGGCTCCCCTAGTGTTGATCACTGCCTGGGAGGCCCTCTACGAGCGAGGGCGGCTGCAGGCTGGCCAAAAGGTGCTTATCCACGCCGGCGCCGGAGGGGTAGGTCATGTAGCCATTCAACTAGCCCGTCTGCGGGCCTGCGAGGTGGCCACTACGGTGAGCACGCCAGAAAAGGCTGAGTTCGTCCGTTCTCTGGGAGCCAACCTGCCCATCTTCTACCGCCAGACTGACTTTGTGCGGGCTGTCTTAGACTGGACGGCTGGGGAAGGAGTGGATCTGGCGCTAGATACCCTGGGCGGCCCAGTACTGGAGCAGACCTTTCCGGCTGTGCGTGTGTACGGCGATCTCGTCACGCTGCTGGCGCCTGCTCCGGAGACCGATTGGCGGGTGGCCCGTGACCGCAACCTACGGGTAGGCTTTGAGCTGATGCTCACGCCGATGCTGAAGAATCTTGTTGCTGCCCAGCAACATCAGGCAGAGATTCTCAGGCAGTGCGCTCGCCTCATCGACCAAGGCCAACTGCGTATCCGTCTCAGCCACACCTTTCCTTTGGCCGAAGCGGCTGCTGCCCACCGCTTGCTGGAGCAGGGATCCGTTCTCGGCAAAATTGCCTTAACCATTCCCGATTAGGCTGGCTAAGGGAGGCCCTGCCCAGCTCCGCCTATGGCTGACCCACTTACCCCTCACCTGCTGGAGAACGAGAGCTTCTATGAGAACGCCCTCTGCTGGCTGGGGCGGCCGCAGACGGTCTATCGGCTGCTGAGCGAAGCGGTTTTCCCACCAATTTCCTCGTGGGTGCGGGGAGAAGTGGATAGCCGTTCTTTTAACCACTGGCAGCCGGAAGACGTGCGCACCTTTCTCTACCCGGTGGTGGCCCTAGGAGACGAGGAGACGCTTGTCCTTGCCAGCGAGGCTCTCCTACTTTGCGGCATCGGCACCTACTACAATCCCTGCGACCTGGCAATTGTGGTGTTCGTGCAGCAGCCCCAAGAGCTGTTTAGCCAACTGATGCAACGCATCCGCCGCACCGAAGCCATCATCACCCGCGGGCCAGAAGTGCGCATGCTTTCGGAACAGGTGAGCCTGGCCAAGCGAGGACAAGACTACATCAACACCAAATACTTGGTCTGGCCCTACGCCCTTTCTGCTGCCGCTCAAGAGACTCTGGTTAAGCAAGGGATCAGCATTATTCGCCTTTCACCCCCAGAGGCTGCTTTGCCCTTTGGAGGCTAAGCGAAAATAGGGATCCCTTATCCCCAGTTTTCTATGGCCAGTGCCCACCTGCCGCCCCTCATTCAAGCAATGTTGGAGCCGGGGTTTTACCCCCATCCAGTGCGGGAGCCGATCCAGCTTCTCCAAACCCACATCTCCTATGTTCTCCTGACGGGCGACTATGCCTACAAAGTAAAGAAGCCCGTGGACTTTGGCTTTCTAAACTTCTCCACCCTGGAGCGACGGCGCCACTTTTGCCAAGAAGAGCTGCGCCTAAACCAGCGCGGGGCGCCGGGGCTTTACCTCCAGGTGTTGCCCATTGGGCAAACCCAAGGCCGGTTTCAGCTTGGCGGCAGTGGCGAGCCGGTGGAGTACGCCCTTAAAATGCGGCAATTTCCCCAAGAGCAACTCTTCAGCAACCTCCTCGAGCGGGGGGAGCTGACGCCAGCCTTGATGGAGGAGCTGGGACGGGTGGTGGCAGCCTTTCACGCCCAGGCTGAGACCAACGACTACATCCGCAGCTTTGGCCGGCCAGAGCGGGTACGGGAGGCCTTCGACGAAAATTACGCCCAAACCCAGCGCTACGTGGGCGGTCCCCAGACGGCTGAGCAGTATCAGGAGACCCAAGCCTACACGGAGCGCTTTTTTGCCGAGCGGCAGGAGCTGTTTTACCAGAGGATGGCCCAAGACCGCATCCGCGAAGGCCACGGGGATCTGCATCTTGGCAACCTCTGTTGGTGGGAAGGCCAGATCTTGCTGTTTGACTGCATCGAGTTCAACGAGGCTTTCCGCTTTGTGGATACGATGTACGACGTATCCTATGCAGTGATGGATCTGGACGCCCGCCACCGTTCTGATCTGGGCAACGCCTACTTAAACACCTATCTGGAAGAAACGGGTGACTGGGAAGGACTGAAGATCTTGCCCATTTACCTCAATCGCCAGGCCTATGTGCGGGCCAAGGTTACCTCTTTTCTGCTGGACGATCCTGCCGCTGCGGAAGCTGACAAAGCCAATGCCTTCCACACTGCCGCCCGCTACTACCGACTGGCCTGGGAATACACGCTTCCCAAACAGGGACAGTTGTTTTTGATGGCTGGCCTGTCAGGAGCGGGCAAAAGTACAGTGGCCCGGTACCTAGCCCGGCAGCGGGGAGCCATTCACATCCGCTCCGATGCCGTGCGCAAGCACTTGGCCGGGATCCCTCTGCGGCAGCGGGGGGGGCCGGAGGTGTATACGCCAGAGATGACCGAGAAGACCTACCGCCGCCTGGTGGAATTGGGCGTGGAGTTGGCCCGGGAAGGTTACAGCGTAATTCTGGACGCCAAGTTTGACCGGCAAGCGCTGCGGGGCATGGCCATTGAACAGGCCCAAAAGTGCGGGATTCCCTTGCGCATCCTCCACTGTTACGCCCCTGAAGCTGTCCTCCGTGAGCGTCTGCAACGGCGCAGCCACGCTTCTGGGCCTTCCAACCGCTTGGCTGCAGGCAGAAACCTAGCTGACATTGCCGATGCCACTGCCGATCTCCTTGCCCAGCAGCAGGCGCAGTGGCAGGATTTTTCCGAGGGGGAACGGTCTTACTTGACGGTGTTGGACACCAGTCAAGATTGGCAAGCGCAACTGCAGGAGATCACCAGTGAGCGAGGTAACGGCTAAGGATTTGCACTTGATGCCGTTGTTTGAAGGCTTTTCCCCCGAGGTGCTCGAGCCGCTAGCCCGTCAGATGGCGCTGCGCTCCCATGCCGTCAACCAGGCCATCGTGTTGCAAAACGACTGGGGCAGTACCGTCTATTTCATCCTAGAGGGTTGGGTCAAGATTCGCACTCACGACACGGAGGGGCGGGAGATTACCCTCACCATTCTCGGCCCAGGCGAGATCTTTGGAGAGATGGCCGCTTTGGATGAGGCGCCTCGTTCCAGCGATGTGGTTGCCTTAACACCGACCAAGGTTTGTTCTCTGTCGGCCCAGCATTTTCTAGCTTTCTTGGCTGCCAATGCCCAGGCTGGCATTCGCCTTGCCCAGCTCATGTCCCGCCGTCTGCGGCAGCTTAACCGGCGGCTGCAGTTGCGCGAGGCCAGCAGTGTTGCCCGCGTGGCCGATATTCTCCTCTTCTTGGCCGAATCTCGGGGCTGGGTCAGCCGCAGCGGTGTGGAAATCCCCAACTTACCCCATCGGGAGCTGAGCAGCTTAAGCGGCTTAGCTAGGGAGACCGTTACCCGCGTTCTCTCCAAGCTAGAACGAAAGGAGTTGATCCGCCGGGATCGCAGCCGCAACATTCTCTGTATTCCGCAGCTGGAGGCCCTGGAAAAGCTCCTTGGCTAAACTAGGGCGCTACCTGTTGCCAAAGACCTCCTGGCCACCCTAAAATAGGGGCTACGAAAAGCCGGGATAGCTCAGTTGGTAGAGCAGAGGACTGAAAATCCTCGTGTCACCAGTTCGAATCTGGTTCCTGGCATCCTATCTTGTTTTCCTGAGCTTTTCGAGATAGGTCCACACCCTAGGCTGGGAGCTTGCTGGCGCTGGCAAGTTGGCCACCAGGCAGCCCCCTAGTTTTCGCGGCGCACAACACTTTCATGCCAGTGGCCCAGGATTTTGTCGGACAGGGCGCTCAAGGCCACAAAGATTAGGATCCCCAGGCCAGTCAGCAGCACCAGAGCCGCAAACATGCGGGGCACCTGTAAGTTAAAGCTGGAGATCAAAATCTGGTAGGCGATCCCAGCCCGCTCCCCGCCGCTACCTGCAACAAACTCGGCCACCACCGCTCCAATGAGAGAAAGGCCACCGCTGATGCGCAAGCCCCCGAGGAAATAGGGCAGGGCGCTGGGCAGGCGCAGGTAGATCAGAGTTTGCCAGCGATTGGCCTTGTACAGTTGAAACAGGTTGAGCAGGTTGTGATCGACGCTGTTTAGCCCCAGGGTAGTGTTGGAGAGAATGGGGAAGAAGGCAACAATCCAGGCGCAGACCACCATGGCCGCAAAGGTGTTGTTGCGCAGCCAGATGATAATGAGTGGCGCGATGGAAATGATGGGCGTTGTCTGCAAAACCACCGCATAGGGGAAAAGGCTGCGCTCAATCCATTTGCTCTGGCTAAACAAAACGGCCAGCAACAGCCCAGAGATGGCAGCCAAGAGGAAAGCCACCACGGTAACCTGCAAGGTAACCAGCAGCGAAGGAAAAAGGGATCCCCACTCCTTCACCAGGGTTCTGGCCACCAAAACCGGCCCCGGCAACAGGTAAGGGGGAACCCCTGTCAGCCGCACCGCCACCTCCCAAAGCCCCAGAAAAAGGAGGCCGACGATCCCAGGGGCAATCACATCCGGATTGAGCCACCTACCTAGATCCAACCGCTGGGGAGAAGTCGGCAGACCAGAGCCAGCTACCTCAGCCTCACTGCGGGGGCCGGGCCTGAGTCTCTCTTTCACCCCACCGCCCAGAGCCCCAGTCGACCCATGCCAAGACCAGCGCTCCGGCAGGACAAGCAGGGATCCCAGCCGGCGATCCAAGAACTGGAGAAGGGAGGCGAAAAGATCCAGCATAGAGAAAAGCAGGCACCCTGTCAGCGCAACCGTCCAACCGAGAGAGGAGGCAGGTAAGGCTCCTGAGTCGTGCTACCCATAGCTTCGCGCAAACGGGCTGCCACCTCCCGACAGTAGTCGTTGTAAAGGGGCGAGGTGCGAAAGTCTTCTGAACGAGGGTAGGGGGCATCGATGGGGATATCCGCCACTACTCGCCCCGGACGAGCCGCCATGACCACGACGCGGTTGGAGAGGTAGACGGCCTCGTAAATGTTGTGGGTAACAAAGACTACCGTCCACCGCTGCTCCTGCCACAGCTCCAGCAGCTCACTGTTTAATTTGCTGCGGGTGATCTCGTCCAAAGCTCCAAACGGCTCGTCCATGAGCAGCACCTGGGGCTGGGTGACGAGGGCGCGGGCAATGGAAACGCGCATGCGCATCCCCCCTGAGAGCTCGCGGGGAAAACTGTGCTCAAACCCTTGCAAGCCCACCTGGCGCAGCGCCTGCAATACCTTGGGCTCCGCTTTCTCCCTAGGCTCGCCCGCCAACTTCAGCGGCAAGCGCACATTCTCCATCACCGTGGCCCAGGGCAGGAGGGCTGGCTCCTGGAAGACAAAAGCCAACTTAGGTTCCACCGGGCGGCTGGGGAGGTTTTGCTGGCAGTGGCCCCCCCACTCAATAGAGCCACTGGTCAACTGCCCCAGGCCGGCAATTAGCCGGAGCACTGTACTTTTCCCACAGCCCGAGGGCCCCACCAAGCTGACAAACTGCCCCTCTGGAATGGCTAGGCTCATATCCTGCAAGGCCACTGTGCCGTTGGCATAGACCTTGCTGACGTGGTTGAGAAGAATCATCGGGGCAGGCATGGCTTACTTTTCCCGGCTCAGGGATCGGCGAGGAAGCGCTAAACTAATCGTACTCCTGCCGCCGCCGCAACTTGTTGACATACTCCCCGCCCTGAAGGGCATTCGCGACAGCGGGCCGTGGGCCGGGGATTCTCGTTCTTGGTTCCACAAGCGCACTTACCATGTCAGGTTGCCCCTTCATGGCAGCGGTGCTGCTCTCCCCAAGCGTTCCCCCTTCCGGGGCGGTTCCCTCCTCGCGCCAGCGGCGGGGAGCGCTTTGCCCTGAGGTAC
>NZ_JANSHF010000023.1:0-22930 GCF_047461475.1 Synechococcus sp. WC10meta | reverse complement strand
TGTACTCGCAAGCCTACTAGCTCAGCCCATCTCCGTCAAGGCAGGAGGTTGGTCATGCCACAAAGTGGCTGATTGTCTAGTGAATCAAGGACTAGAGGAGAGCCCGCGGAGCTACCCAAATTCTGAACTGTTCTCAGCTATGCTGCTGCGTTAGCCGCTGCCAAAGCCGCAGAGGAATGCGCTCATGCGGGCACTGAAGAAGGCGAACCTGGGGCAAATCCTCTGGCAAGTAGTGCAAAGCCACCCGCGCTGTTGCCTCTAAGAGGCTGCACCGCCGCTGGGGATGCTGCTCGGCTTCCCCCAGATACACATCCAGCCAGCCGTCTTGCTCTCGGTAGCTAATCCGCAAAGCACAAGGAGAAGGCAGAAACTCTTTGCGGTAGAGCCGAAAGCCCTGCTCAGGACTCCATCCCAGCCACCACTGAGGCGCCAGTTGTCCCAACGGCCGACACCATACGTCTGCCTGAACTTGCTGCCCTTCCATACCTGCCACTCTAAGCCTCTTCTCCGGCGGAGATCTAGCTGCAAATCTTTGCCAACTACCCTCTAGGCAGGAACTCTACCAGAACCTCCCGTGCTGATGCAAGTCTTTATCAAGGAGACCCCCAGCTAGCTGGGTAAGATATTGCAATTTAATCTCAATAGTGCTATGCTGTCACCCAGTTGGGTGTTCGTCTTCCTCTCTTGTCTTGGGCGAAGCAGGGGATCCCGCACCGGCGGAACCAGCCAAGGGATCCCTTTCCTCCTGGTTGAGGTTCTAGGCTGTTAACAGGGGCAGGGTTTTTTGAGGGGATTGGGGGGTGGGAGAGGTGAGAAGTTCAGAGAGTTGCGCCTCGTTCTTGTAGCCACTGAACAGCTAGCCTGTGCTGGCGTTTTTGCGCATAGGCTAAGGGAGTGTGTCCATCCTGATTGCGAGGGTTTAATTCGGCCCCATGCTCCAGCAAAAGCTCCAGCATCGGGACATGTCCTCCCCAGGCAGCCCAGTGCAGGGGCGTTGCTCCAAAGCGGCTGCGGGCATTGACGTTAGCCCCGTACAGGATCAGAAAGCGCGCAATACCTAGATGTCCTTGGGCCGCTGCCTCGTGTAAAGGGGTTCGCCCTGCTTCGTCGACTGCATCCACAGGGGCTCCTTTAGAAAGTAGGCGGGCCAGAGCACTTTTCCGACCCGTGGCCACAGCCCAGTGAAGAACCCTACAGACATCTGCCCCTTGTTGAATCAGCAGGCTGATGACTTCTGCTCGATCTGCCAAGACAGCCCGATGCAGAGGAGTGTACCCATGGCGGTCTGGCAAGTTGATATCGCTGCCTGCTTTCAGAAGCCGCTCCACCGCTTCCACCTGGCCGCTGGCGGCAGCCAAATGGAGTGGAGTTGCCCCTGTAGGATCCAGAGCGTGGACAGAAGCGCCATGGGCCAAGAGCAAATCTACCAGCTCCAAATTGCCGCTGAGGACAGCTTTGTGGAGGGGGGTCAATCCCTGCCAATCAGGGGCGTTCACATCTTCCCCTTGCTGCAGATAGTCCAGTAGTCGTTGAGAATCGCCGTCAGCAAGGGCGCGGTGCAGGGCTTCACTCATAGAAGGGTTCTCGCTAAAAGTTGTTCGAATAGGAGAGCTGAGCTAAATCGGTTAGGGGCTAATAACCCAGGCAAAGTCTAACACTGGTAGCTGCAGGAACGCTCGGCGTCTAGCTGCAGTCATGAGAAAGATTTGAGACTCAAGTCAGGCGGATCCGGGTTAAATTTAAATGGCGGGTTAAATGGCGGGATCGGCAGGGGCACAGGCCAAGTCCGAGCTTTAAGCCAGCTTCTGCAAATTTTTCTCACTTATCCTGCCACCGCTGGATCTCTACGCGGTTCCCATTCACGCTAGGGTCGCGGGAGAAGGGTCCCGAGGCGGCACTACGACGCCCGATGACAATCCCCCGCTCAGTTTTGGGAAGTTAGGATCTCTCATCCACCCCCTAGCTCTGGCCTATCAACGCTTCGGCAGGCCGCCAACGGCAGGAATAACCAGGAGCTGGCCTTTGAAGTCCGGCAAGCTCTGAGCCTTCTGAGTGTCCAGGGGGGATCTGGCTAGCTGCCTAGCGCTGCAACTCCCAACTGCTGGGCTGCCCACTGCCGGAGCTGCTGGCGGTTGACCTTGCCTTGGGCGTTGCGCGGGATCCCGCTACACCATAGCCACCGCTTGGGGTGTTTGAAGGGGCTTAGTTGTTGCGTGAGGTGCCGCTTCAGGTGTTTCTCCAGCTCGTCGGCGGTCAGAGGGATCCCAACCTTGGGCACAGCCACGGCCACCAGCTGCTGCCCCCACTCCTGGTCAGGCAGGCCCAGCACACAGACATCTTCCACCCAGCCGCTGGCGCGGATTTCCCCTTCCACCTCAGCCGCCATCACTTTTTCCCCTCCCGTTAGGATTAGGTCGTCGGCGCGGCCCAGCCAGTGGAGGTGACCTTGGGAGTCGAGGTAGCCCCAATCCCCAGGGGCAAAACCCTGCTGTTGCCACTTGCCCAGGCCCTCAGCTTCCCCCGCCAAGGGGTAGTAGCCTAGGGCCAGGGATTCGGCCCAGACGTGGATAGAGCCCACTGTCTGGACGGGTAGGGGATCCCCGGCTTCGCCCCGGATCTCCAGGCGGGCATGGGGTAGGGGTCGACCCAAGCTGTCGCTCCCTTGTAAGAAGGCTTGCGGCAGCAGCGTACATACCTGGGAGGCGGTTTCGGTCATGCCGTAGGTGAGGGCCAGGGGCAGGTACAACTGCCGGGCCTGTTGTCGCAAGCTGGGCCAGGTAGGGCCGCCGCCAACCAAAATGGCCTGGAATTGGCGCAGGCTTTCCAGCACTCTCGGCCGGGCATCCAGTAGCAGCCGCTGCAACTGGGTGGGCACCAGGGACAGGAAGCTACCCGGCAAAGGCGGATCCCAGGCCTCAGCTTGCTGCTGGCGTTTCCAATCCCAGACAATCCACTGCCCGTTGCTCAGCCAGGAGCGAACGGCCTGCATGAGGCCGCTGACGTGGTACAAGGGCAGCATGCAATAGCTATGGACACACTCCACGCCGAAGTGCTGTTGGTGGGCTCTGGCGGAGGCGCTGAGGGTACGCCAGGAGTGCACCGCCCATCTCACCTGGCCGCTGGAGCCACCAGTAGGGATCCCAATCACTGGCCAGTCGGCGCTGGGCAAGATCCGCTGCCAGTGCCCCAGAGGGGAGGTGGAGGAGGTGGGATCCCCCTGCAACTGCCCTTGCCGCCAGCGCCAAGCGGATCCCAGGCCAGCCAAAGCCTGGCTCCACTCCCGTTCTCCCCAGCGGGGATTGGCCAAGAAGAGGGGGATCCCCAAGCGCTGGCAGGCCAAAACCAAAGCCCACACCTGCAGCGGATCCGAGTCTGCCACCAGCAGAGGCACAGCCTTTTCTGCCAAAGGACGTAGGTGTCCTTCCAGGTTAGACAGGCGCTCCTTCAAGCTGGGAGGGCAAGAAGAGTTAGAGGCCATCATGGCAAGGGGATCCTCAGCCTACACGCCACGGCAGTCAAAGGCCAGCGGGTACTTACAAGCCAGCTCGGCAGTTTTTGGAGCATGGCTTATCATGATCTAGGTTTGGAGTAGGAGGTGGGGTTTGTGATCGAGCCCATTTTGCTGGGGATCGTCTTGGGGATGGTTCTGGTTACCCTAGCAGGCTTGTTTGTGTCGGCCTACCGGCAGTATCAGCGCAGCAATAAGATGGGTCTGTAAAGGCAGGCAGTCCAGCCAACTGGCCCTGGCCTGCAGCCAGGAAACTGGCCAAGGGGGTGAGGCGGCAAAGCCATGCAGTGGCTGCGCACGGTGGCGGCATTGCGGGAGCAAGTGGCCAAGTGGCGGGGATCCACCATCGGCCTGGTGCCAACGATGGGATCCCTGCACGAGGGGCATCTCAGCTTGATTCGCCGCTGCCGCCAGGAGTGTGACCACACGGTGGTCAGTATTTTCGTCAACCCGCTGCAATTTGGCCCCAACGAAGACTGGGAGCGCTACCCCCGCGATGAGGAGGGAGATCGAGCTCTGTGTGAAGCCGCAGGCGTGGATGTGGTTTTTGCCCCCGACCTGCAAGAAATGGGAGCGGACCCGGCATCTGCTAGAGATCGCACTTGGGTCGATCCCCCGCCCTCCCTCTTGCAAACCCTCTGCGCTCCCCACCGGCCAGGTCACTTCCGCGGGGTAGCCACCATTGTGGTACAACTGCTAAACCTGGTCCAGCCCCAGCGGGCTTACTTTGGCCAAAAGGATGCCCAGCAACTGGCCATCATCCAGCGGCTGGTTCAAGACCTGCAGATCCCCACCGCCATTGTCCCCTGCCCCACCGTTCGAGAGGCGGATGGCCTGGCCTACAGTTCCCGCAACCGCTACCTCTCGGCAGAGGAACGGCAGGTGGCAGCGGGCCTCTACCGCGCTTTGCGCCGGGGCTATGAGCACTGGCAGGCCGGAGATTCCTCTGCTGAAGGGATCCTGGCGGCGGCGCGTGCCGAGCTGGAGCACACCCCTGAGCTGCGCCTGCAATACCTAGAGCTGGTGGATCCGCAAACCCTCCAACCCCTCTCGGAAGTAAAAGACAAGGGGCTCCTAGCTATTGCAGCCTACGTCGGGCAAACGCGCCTCATCGACAACTTACTTTTGGCAAGGGAGAAAAGCGATTTGCCGCCTCAGAAGGAAGAGGGGGCTGTGCTGCCTTCTCCAAAAAGGGGGCGCCGTCCCCTGATTGCCATCGACGGCCCTGCAGGAGCGGGTAAGTCCAGTGTAGCCCGAGCGGTGGCCGCTCAGCTGCAGCTGCTGTACTTGGACACAGGGGCCATGTATCGGGCTATTACCTGGCTAGCCCTGCAACGGGGGATCCCGTTGGACGACGCCGAGCAGCTCACCCAACTGGCTGCCCAAACTCAACTGAGGCTGCAAAGCGGCCCCTCGCCTGACGAACCAACCCGCATCTGGGCCAATGGCCAAGAAATTACCCAGGCCATTCGCTCTCCTGAAGTAACCCGCTGGGTTTCACAGGTGGCGGCAGTGCCAGGGGTGCGACAGGAGTTGGTGAAGCAGCAGCGCCTCCTAGGTCGAGATGGAGGGGCCGTTCTGGAAGGACGCGATATTGGTACCCATGTCTTTCCCGATGCTGAGCTAAAAGTCTTCTTAACGGCCTCGCTGGGAGAGCGGGCGCAGCGTCGGCAACATCAGCTGCAGGCGCAAGGGCAGGTAGTGTCCTTGGAAGAACTAAAAGCCCAGCTCGAGCAGCGGGATCGCTACGACAGTGAGCGTCAGATTGCGCCCTTGCGGCCTGCTCCCGATGCCATTTTGATCGATACGGATCACCTAAGCCAGGCCGAGGTGGAGAACAAAATTGTGACGTTGTACCGGCAGCTTTTGGAGAAGGCCGGCTTAGAGCAGCCTGATGCAAAAGGCTAAGCCGCGAAGTGAGGTAGCGGGATAAGGGAAGTGCCTCCCCAACGCAAACGCCTTCTCTCCGGCTCTGGGTAGTCGGGAACGCTATGGGTAGTCTGCTTCTCCTTGCCGTTTTACTCCTTGTCTCAGCGTTTTGCTCCGGTGCGGAGACAGCCATTACCGCCATGGACAACCTGCGCCTGGAGTCCCTAATCGAGGACAAGGGGGATCCGCAGGGGTTCTACCGGCTGGTTCAACAGCAGCGGTCACAGCTCATCACGAGCTTGCTGCTGGTGAACAACTTTGTCAACATTGGCATTGCTGCCCTGGCTACAACCATCTCCATCGAGCTGCTGGGATCCCCGCTGGGGGGCTTGGTTGCCACCCTGCCCACCACGATCCTGGTGCTCTTGATAGGCGAAGTGGCTCCCAAGTCCTTGGCGGTCAGCCATCCGCTGGCAGTTTTCCGCTGGGTGGTGCGGCCTGTCTATGCCCTAGCGGTGCTGCTGCGCCCTTTGACCCATGCCTTTGAGTGGCTTGTTGGCAGACTTTTTCATCTCCTGGAGCTTTCTCCCTTGACGTCCACTACTTCTCTCAAGGATTTGGAACTGTTGATTGATGTGTTGGGGCAGCGGGGGCTGCTGGACTGGCAGAAGCGGCGCCTGTTCCGCGGTGCCCTAGCTTTAGATGGGCTGCGGGCCCGGGATGTGGCCAAGCCTAGAGTAAAAATGGAAACCATCTCCCACGATAAAACGCTGCAGGATGTGGTGAAACTCTGCCTGGAGACAGGCTACTCCCGCATCCCCGTCCAAGGGGAATCCAAAGACGAGATTGTGGGCGTCATCCACCTCAAGCAGGCCCTGCGCCACCTGGAGCAAGAAGGCAATGTCGAGGTAACCAAGGCGATGTCGCCGCCCTTTTTTGTCCCCGAGACCAAGCGCGTCAGCCTACTGCTTAAAGAGATGCTGCGCTCCCGCCAACACCTGGGGATTGTGGTAGATGAATTTGGCGGCACCAGTGGCCTCATCACGCTGGAGGACATCTTGGAGGAGCTGGTGGGGGAGATCTACGACGAGAGCGACCTCTCTCCCCTGCTTTTGCGGCGGCAACAACGGCAGCGCTCCGCCTCTAGCTAACTTTTGCAGAGTCTTCGTTGGCGGGATCCCGAAAGCTTGGGTCGTTGGGGTAGCGGGCCACAAAAAAGATCCAAAAGCTGTGGATCCCCAAGCCTAGGCCCCACCAGCCTAGTAGAGGTAGCAGCCACGGCCAATCGGCCCGATACAGCTGTTGGAAAAACACTAGCCCCGAGGCGCTGCAGAGAAAAACAGCCAGATGAGTTGCGTAGGTGTAGCGGTCATCCAGCTTGCGAAACTCGGGATCCCGACGGGAGGGTTTGCGGGGCCAGCGCGGCGGCATGGCAAAACCGTCTAGTTAAAACTTTCTCCAGTGTAGAACATCCCAACCCCAGCCTTTTGCTCCTCAAGGTCACTGCCGCCAGCGGCAACTGGGGGGATCCGTCTCGGCTGGCTGGTCCTCAAACTCCAAGGGGCCCTCCTCAGTGTACAGGTGCAGGTCAAACCAAAAGGTGGAGCCCTGTTCCAGCTTGCTTTCTAGGCAGATGCGGGTTCGGTGCTTCTCCAGGATGTTGCGCACGATGGCTAGGCCCAGGCCAGTGCCCTCCAGGGTATGTACCCGGTTCTCCACTCGGAAAAAGCGCTCGAAAATCCGCTCCTGATCCTCCGGGGCGATGCCAATGCCAGTGTCGGCCACCGCCACCCGCACTGCCTGTGGGGCTCCATCCGGCCGAACCACCAGGTGGGCATGCACCGTCACTGTGCCTCCGGAGGGGGTGAACTTGATGGCATTGCTCAAGAGGTTGGTCATGACCTGCAAGAGGAGATCGTAGTTGCCCCACACCGGCGGCAGATCCGGATCGAGAAACTGGCGCAGCAGGATCCCCTTGTCGCGGGCTTGCAGGTGATGGGTGCGCAGGGTTTGCTCGATAACGGCGGAGATGTCAACAGCCTCAAAGTGATACTGCTTGCCCGACTCTAGGCGCGACAAATCCAATACGTCATTGACCAAACGAGTGAGGCGATCTGTTTCGCGGTTGGCAATTTCCAGGTAGTCCAGCCGCTCCTGCGGCGACATTTGCTCGCCATACTCGTAGAGGGTCTCGATGAACGACTTGATGCTAAATAGAGGAGTGCGCAGTTCGTGGCTGATGTTGCTGATGAACTGGGCTTTGGCCTCGTTGAGCTCTGCCTCGCGGGTAATATCCTGCACGGTGATGACAATCCCCTTGAGGTTTTGCCGCCGCGGGTCGGACACTGGCGAAAGCAGGATGCGGATAACCCGCTTGGTAGGGCTGGTGAGGTTGACGCGAATTTCCTCTGCCTCTTGATCCCCGCGGGCAATTTGCGTGAGCGGGCGGGCCAGTTGCTGCCGCAGATCCTCGGGCAAGAGCTCCAGCAAGGGTTTGCCCAGGACAGGCTCGCCTTCCCAGCCAAACATGCGCGAGGCAGCTGGGTTGAGCAGCAGGACCCGAAACTCGGCATCCAGCAAGATGGCCGCATCGACGATGGAAAACACCAGCGTCTCCAGCTTAGCCTTGGCAGCAGCCAGTTCCTCAATGTTCTGCTCCTCGTAGCTCTGCAGCCGCTCTGCCATCTTGTTAAAGCTGTCGATGAGTTGGGCCAGCTCCCCCCCAAAGGGCAGGTCGATGCGCTGTTTGAAGTTACCCTTGGTGATTTCCTGGACGCCTTTGACCAGCTCCTTGATGGGGTAGGTGATGGTGAGAGCGTTGACCACGGCTCCCAGGATGGCCAGAACCCACACCGCCAAAAACACCCCAATCGAGACCTCGCGCGCCAGTTGCGTAGAGCGCACCAGGGCAGGGTTGGGGTTGATGCCCAGGGCCAGGGTGCCCAAAAAGCGGCCCTGATGGTAGATGCCAACAAAAATGTCCGTCACCCGCCCGGCAGGGGTGAGGTGGGCGCGCACCAGGGGCTGGCCCTCAGCAGGCGGACGGTTGCCCGGCAGTTGCATGCGACGGGTAAGGCTGAGAGAGGTTTTCACCTCCTGGTTGGAAAACGGGATCCCGTAGTAGATGTTCCCCTCGGGGTCGGCGTAGAGCAAATAGCGGATGCTGCTGGTGCTCTCAAAGTATTGCCGCGACAGTTGGGCCACTTCACCAAGGCGCTCTTCAGCAATGAGGGGAGCAACATTGGCTGCCAATAGCAACCCTAGATCCCGGCCAAAGCGGGCCTCGTTAAAGCGGGCATCTTGCTGCACGGTGCTGACGGCCCAGAAGGTGAAGCTGCTCACCACCAGCGAGACCACCAGCGTGGCCACAAAGAGCAACTGGGTCTCCAGGCGCAGCTTGTATTTCCAGCGCGCCCACCAGCGCTGCAGGGATCCCATCGAAGACCCGGCTGGCTTCGACTGCGAGGGATCCACAGCCCCAGGCAATGGCTCTGGAGACGGAGCAGTCGCTTCTGGAGATTGGGCTTCAACAATTGGCTCAGCTGGCTCGACGGTGCTGACAGGAGGCATCAACCCAACGCTAGCAACCTTGGAAACACTGTCGCCATCATTCTGACATGGCTGCCGACAGGGTTAGGAGATAGTGACCTCCTCTGTCAAGAATCGTCACCCAGCAGAAGAGCACAGCCCGCCCAGCCGAGACCTGCAACGGCATTGCAGAAGCGCCAAGACATTTGCCCCTAGAGCGGTCGCAGGCCCAGCTTTTGCAGCAAAGCTGCATCGGCAGCCGACCCTGGGTTGGGCGTGGTCAGCAATTTGTCGCCGGTAAAAATGGAGTTGGCACCTGCCAAGAAGCACAGGGCTTGCTCGCTCTCGGAAAGATTTCTCCGCCCTGCCGAGAGCCGGATCTGGGCCGTGGGCAGCAGCAGGCGAGCAGTGGCGATGGTGCGCACCAGCAGCAGCGGATCGGGAGGGGGAAGCTGGCCTAAGGGCGTGCCGGGCACCGGCACCAGAGCGTTGATGGGCACTGAGGTGGGCGGCGGCGTCAGGTTGGCCAGCACGTGCAGCAGGCCGATGCGGTCTTCGTCGGTTTCTCCAAGGCCGACAATGCCGCCACAGCAGATCTGCAAGCCGGCTGCCGCCACATGGGCCAAAGTCTCCAGCCGCTCCCGGTAGGTGCGCGTCGTGATGATGCGGGAGTAGAACTCCGGCGAGGTGTCCAGGTTATGGTTGTAGGCCGTCAGCCCCGCCGCCGCCAGCTGCTGGGCCTGAGCCGCCGACAGCATTCCCAGAGTGGCACAGGCCTCCATCCCCAGCTCGCGCACCACGCGCACCATCTCCAGCACGCGCTCAAACGCCTCCCCTTGCGGGGCTGACCGCCAGGCAGCCCCCATGCACAGCCGAGTGGCGCCTGCCTTTTGGGCGGCAATGGCGTGCTGACGCAGCGTATCCAGCGCAATCAAGGGATAGGTCTCGATGCCCGTCGAGTAGCGGGCGCTTTGGGGGCAATAGGCGCAGTCTTCCGGACAGCGGCCCGATTTGATGTTGACAAGGGCACACAGTTGCACCCGGTCGGGCGGGTGGTGCTGCCGGTGTACCGCTTGCGCCTCGTACACCAACTGCAGGAGAGGCCGATGGTAGATTTGGCGGACGTCCTCTAGAGCAATGGCCATGTCCACGCCGGAAGGGGGAAAAAATCCCCAAAAGTTTGCTAGCCCTTCTGGGCTTGCTAGAATTGGTGATCCTGCTTTGCGACGGCGGATCCTGCCGCGCTCAGGAACTCAACCATAGACACAATAGACACATAATAACACATAATAACGGGGGAAGCAGTGACCAACGGCCCTGTCAGCCAATTTATCGAGCATCACTTTCGCCACTTCAACGCCGCCGCCCTGGTAGAAGCGGCCAAGGGCTACTCTGCCCACTTGGAAAAGGGCGGCAAGATGATGGTGACCTTGGCGGGTGCCATGAGCACGGCGGAGCTGGGCCTTTCCCTGGCGGAGATGATTCGGCAGGGCAAGGTGCACGCCATCTCCTGCACTGGCGCCAACCTTGAGGAAGACATCTTTAACCTCATTGCCCACGACTTCTACGAGCGGGTGCCCAACTACCGGGATCTCAGCCCGCAGCAGGAGCAGGAGCTGCTGGAGCGGCACATGAACCGGGTAACGGATACCTGCATCCCGGAGGAAGAGGCGATGCGGCGCCTAGAAAAAGCTCTGCTGGAAGAGTGGATAGCTGCCGACCAGGCGGGGGAGCGCTACTTCCCGCACGAGTTCATCTACCGCATCCTGCGCAGCGGCAGGCTGGAGCCCTACTACCAAATTAATCCCCGGGATTCCTGGGTTTACGCGGCCATGGAGGCTGACTTGCCCCTCTACGTGCCGGGCTGGGAGGACTCCACCACCGGCAACATGTACGCTGCCCACTGCATCACCGGTGAGATCCGCAATGTCCACACCGTCCGCACGGGCATTGAGTACATGATCCACCTGGCCGATTGGTACACACGCACCTCAGCGGAGTGCTCCGTCGGCTTCTTCCAGATTGGCGGTGGCATTGCCGGAGATTTTCCCATCTGTGTAGTGCCCATGCTGCACCAAGACCTAGGCCGCAAGGGGATCCCCCTGTGGGGCTATTTCTGCCAGATCAGCGACTCTACCACCAGCTACGGCTCCTACTCGGGGGCGGCGCCCAACGAGAAGATCACCTGGGGCAAGTTGGGGGTCGACACACCCAAGTTCGTCATCGAGTCGGATGCCACCATCGTGGCGCCTTTAATCTTTGCCTGGGTGTTGGGGTGGTAAAACTCCCAGGCCAACGCTCACAGCCCATCGCCTGCGCTGCGTGGCCTTACTGCTCAAAGTACAGGATGGCCATCCCTTGCCTGGGCAGGGCTTGAGCCGAAAGTAGCAATGGGTTGCTGAGGGCAGGTTGCGCGGCAGCGGGGGGAAATAGGCGCAAAAACGCCTCCAGAGGCAACAGCTCGCATTGGGACTCCTCGGCGGCGGCGGTGCGATACATGGTGGGGATGACCAACTTGGGCTGCAGCGCTTCGATGGCTGCCTTGGCTGCCTTGGGATCGTAATTCTTCGGCCCACCTCCCACCGGCACCAACAACAGGTCAGGGCGAGAGAGCAAGATGGACTGCTCCCGGCCAATGGGCTGCAGTGCCCCTCCCAGGTGGACAATGTCGATCCCGCCCATGCGCCAGCGCCAGCCTACGTTGAGGCCAAAGCGGGGGCCCCGCGGCATGCGCACCCCCTGCACGCGGATCCCGTCGATGAGGTAGTCGCCTGGCTGAAACAGCACTTTGGGGTTGCCGGGCACCACGTCCAAAGCTCCCTCGTCCAAAAGGCGGCTGCTGAGGAGCACCAGATCGGCAGCGACGCGGGGGGGAGGGTAGCCGGCTGTACAACCGGCTGGCCGAAAGGGGTTAACCAGAAAGCGCTTGCCCTCCCCCTCAAACAAAACGCAACTGTGGTGCAGCCAGGTCAGCTGCAGGCCCTGGGCGCTGGAGCCGGGGGTAAACTCCAGGGATCCCCCTGGAGAAGGATCAGTTTGCGCCCTTGCCCATTGACCCCCTGCGGCAAGGGATCCCAGCAAGCTGGCGCTGGCTTGCAAAAGTTGGCGACGCTTCATCGGGTGGGGATCCTTGACACAACCCCGGCAGCCGCCGGCTGGAGCAATCCCGAGGTAGGGATCTGGGCCAAGCGCAGGAAGTTGCTCAGCAGGCGTTTGCCCTCCGCGGTCAAAATGCTCTCCGGGTGGAACTGCACGCCCTGCACATGAAGATAGCGGCGGTGGCGGATCCCCATAATGATGCCGTCCTGGGTTTGGGCCGTCACCTCTAGTTCGTCAGGACAGGTGGAAGCCTCAATCACCAAGCTGTGGTAGCGGGTTGCAACAAAAGGCTGGCTCAGCCCCTCAAACACTCCCACCCCTCGATGATAGATGAGGGAAGTCTTGCCGTGCATCAGCTCAGGTGCGCGCACGATCCGACCGCCGTAGACCTGTCCAATGCACTGGTGACCCAGACAGACGCCCAAAATCGGCAGCTCCGGCCCCAGCTCGCGGATCAACTCCAGCGAGATGCCGGCATCTTCGGGCCGTCCTGGCCCTGGAGAAATGACAACCGCCTGGGGACGCATCTGGCGCAGCTGGGCCACTGAAATCTCGTCATTGCGAAAAACTCGTACCCCTGCGCCTAGCTCCCCCAGGTATTGCACCAGGTTGTAGGTGAAGCTGTCGTAGTTGTCGATAACAACCAGCACGATGGCACCCGGCAACGGCACCCCATTTTAGCATTGCCCAGGCTTCAGGGCCCGCAACCCGGAGCCAACACCCAAATCCAGCTTGTATCCTGGAGGGTATAGCACACAAGCAGCAGCAAGGTGGCTAGCTTTTAGGTTGTTTTTGATTTTTCAGATCCCATGAACTTGCTTCTCTCTCCGGCGACCGACTTGCTGGACGAGTTGCGCAGGCTTTTCCCTTTTGAGCTGGATGAGTTTCAGATCCAAGCGATTCAAGCTCTGGCCGCTGGGGAATCGGTGGTGGTCTGTGCGCCTACAGGATCCGGCAAGACCCTGATTGGAGAGTATGCCATCCACCGGGCCTTGTCCCAAGGCAAGCGGGTTTTCTACACAACCCCTCTGAAGGCTCTTTCCAACCAAAAGTTTCGCGATTTCAGCCAGCAATTCGGCCCGGAGCGGGTTGGCCTCCTCACCGGCGACATCTCCATCAACCGGGAAGCGCCGATCTTGGTGATGACCACCGAGATCTTCCGCAATATGCTCTACGGCACGCCGCTCTCTCTGGCTGTCCAGCGCGGGCCCTACGGCAGCGAGAGGGATGCGTGGGAAGAGGCGGAGGCTCTAAGCCGGGATCCCTTGCGGGACGTGCAGGCGGTGATCCTGGACGAATGCCACTACATGAACGACCAACAGCGGGGCACTGTCTGGGAAGAGGCAATTATCTACTGCCCTGCCCACATCCAGCTTGTTGCCCTCTCGGCCACCCTGGCCAACAGCGACCAGCTTACCGACTGGATGAACCAGGTGCATGGCCCCACGCGACTTGTCGATTCCAGCCATCGCCCAGTGCCGCTGCAATTTCACTTTGCCAATCGCAAAGGGCTGTTCCCCCTGCTGGAGCAAACCGAGTCAGGCCAGTGGGTTTGCAATCGCCGCCTGAGAAGCAAGCCCTCCAAGTCAGGCCAGGCTCCCTACGGAGAAGTACCGGATATGGCCCAGGTGGTGGAAAACCTGCGCCGACGGGATATGCTGCCGGCCATCTATTTCATCTTCAGCCGCAAGGGCTGTGACCTGGCGGTGGCCAGTTTGGGAAACTTGGACTTAATTAGCTCTGAAGAAGAGCGGCGGCAGTTGGCCGAGCAGATCGACCGTTTCTGCCAGGAAATGCCAGAGGCAGTGCGCCGGGATCAACTGGATGCCCTCTACCGGGGCATTGCCGCCCACCATGCCGGCCTGTTGCCCGCCTGGAAGGGCCTGGTCGAGCACCTGTTTCAGCAGGGGCTGGTGAAGCTAGTTTTTGCCACCGAGACGCTGGCTGCCGGGATCAACATGCCCGCCCGCACGACGGTGATTTCCTCCCTCTCCAAGCGCACCGACAACGGCCATCGCCTTCTAACTGCCTCTGAGTTTATGCAAATGTCAGGGCGGGCTGGACGGCGGGGCAAAGATGTGATTGGGCATGTGGTGACCTTGCAATCTCCCTTTGAGGGGGCGCAGGAGGCAGCGCGGCTGGCCACGGCAGGAGCGGATCCCCTGGTGAGCCAGTTTACCCCCACCTATGGCATGGTGCTGAACTTGCTGCAGAAGCACTCTCTGGAGGCGGCCCGGGATCTCATCAACCGCAGCTTTGGCCAGTATTTGCTCTCGCTGCAAAGGTTGCCCGAACAACAGGAGCTCCAGCGCACTCGCGCCGAGCTGGAGGAAATTGACCGCCTCCTGGAGGGGATTTCCGACGAAGATATCGCCCGCTACGAGAAAATGCAGGCGCAACGGCGGGAAGAGCGGCGCCTTTTGCGCTATCTGCTCAAACAGCAGGAAGCAGAACCGGATCCCACCCTGCGCCTATTGGCCTTTCCCCACATCCAAGCCCAAGAGGAGAAAATCCGCGCCCTAGAAGCCCGCATCCGCGCCAACCCTGCCCACAGGGTCGGGAAAAAGCTGCTGGGTTTACAGGAAAAGCGCCAGCGCCTGCTCAAGCGCCTCCAGCACTTGGAGCGCCAGAGTGAGTCTGTGCAGGAGTTGCGCTGGCAGCAATTTATGGCCCTGGTGGGCGTGCTGCAGGAGTTCGACTGTCTGCAAGGGTATCAGCCAACAGTTAGTGGGGAGGTGGTGGCTGCTCTGCGAGGGGATAACGAGCTCTGGCTGGGTCTAGCTCTGCTCTCTGGCGAATGTCTAGGCTGTGCCCCCCATCACTTGGCTGGGGTCATTGCTGCTCTGGTGGCCGAGCCTCCCCGTTCAGGTACCTACAGCCGGCTGCGGACTTCTGGGCTAGTTGAGGATGTGCTGCATGGCTTGCGAGGCCTGCGGCGGCAACTGTTCCGCAGCCAACGTCAACACCAGGTGTTTCATGTGCCAATTGGGTTTGAGCCCGATCTGGCCGGGATCGTGGAACACTGGGCCCAAGGGATCCCCTGGGAAAAGCTGGAGGCCAGCACCAACCTGGATGCTGGGGATATTGTGCGCCTGATTCGCCGCACCTTGGATTTGCTCTCTCAGATCCCCCACATTCCTCATTTGCCAGCGGAGCTGCGGGAAAATGCCCGCGAAGCTCAAGAAATGCTGGATCGCTTCCCGGTGAGCGAGCTGATCTAGCAGCACTTTGGCGAGGGTGGGATCATAAGCCCTTGCGCGGCAGTGACTTTCACTACCACCCTGTCCGGGTTAAGGCCTAAGCGAATGGCCTCTTCCCAGTGGCAGGCTAGAATCCAGCTAGCCTCTCCCCTCCGATGAGCACCTGTATCAAACAGGCTGAGCGCGATGGCCGCCTAGCCTCCACCCAGTCAAGTCCGTCCACTTGCGCGTAGTAGCCAATATGCACTTCGACTCAGTTGAAGACTTTGAGCGCTGGATAGAGGATCTGGTAGCTGGCAAGATTGAGCCGCCCAACTACCACGACATTCGCCACGCCAGCCGCGAAGACGCAGAAGAGTGTTTGCGGCTGCAGCAGGAGGAAGCCCGCAAGCTGGGGCTAGATCCGGAAGAGGTAGTGCTGCTGCAGGATCCCTTCAGCGGGGAGTGGCTAGTCCTTGTCCCCTGGAAGCAAATAGAAGCCGGCCTGGCTCAGTTTTGGTAGGTGGACTCAGCTATGAGTGAGAGCAACAACCAACAGCCAACTCTGGCCGACGTTTTGGCAGCGGTGGAGCGGCTTGATAAGGAGCTGCAAGAGATCCGCTCAGACCTCGCTGCCACCCGGCAAGAACTGAGGGATGAGGTGCGACGGTGGGATGAGCGCTTCTTCGAGTTCGCCAAAGACACCGCCAACCGCGCCAACACGCTCATCGCCAGCGCTGCTGTTACGGTCATTGCTGGTACTTTGCTGTTGATTCTGAGGGAGGGGAGGTAGCTGTGGACACTCAAAGCCTCAGGATCCCGACTGGGTTCGCTTCCCAGTCCCCGACATGGAAACAGCTTTGACCCGCCTATTAGGCAAATAAACGGAAAGGGGATACGGGAACAGGATCGGGGGCGGGGCTAGCTCCCCTTAGCAGAATTTTTGAGTTTGTGATTCAGGGGCTAACAACGGCATGCCTCTGGAGAGGGGCGCTAGCGGGCCGTAGACCTTAGCAGGAAGAGAGCAGAAACCCGACAGACGCTGCGCTACCCACAAGTAGGAGTGTTTGTTAGCCTCTTGTAGGTCTTTCAGAGCGGTTTGGTCTCAAGCTAGCCTTCCTAATAAGCCCACGACGCAACCAACAGGCAGGACTGGATGGCAGGCAAGAAGACCAACACCCAACGCTCAATCGAATCCTACGAGCACCGGGACAAACAGCGGCTCAACAACCCGCCTGTGGGACTGGTGACGCCTGAGAACGACCGGGACGCGGGGCAGAAGAAGAAGACCTACGCCTACGACCCGCACCTGGATCCGCAGCTTGTCTGGGCTGGCAAGGCCGAGCACACTTCGTTCGAGGTGCCCACGGTTTCGCTCCACGTCCACGAGCGGATTGACCCGCGCACCATCATCGAGGCCGTGCGCAAGAAAAACGACCAAGCTGGCCCGGTACAACTGGGGTTGTTTGAGGAAGAACGCAAGGAGCCCCTGCGCCAGGCCATCGAATTTTACCAGCACAAGCATGGCTGGACGAACCGCCTAATTGCCGGCGATTCGCTCTTGGTGATGAACTCGCTCTTGGAAAAGGAGGGAATGGCCGGCAAGGTGCAGATGATCTACTTTGACCCGCCCTACGGCATCAAGTACGGCTCCAACTTCCAGCCCTTTGTGAATAAGCGCGACGTCAAAGACGGCGAGGACGAGGATTTGACCTCAGAGCCGGAGCAGATCAAAGCCTTCCGCGACACCTGGGAGCTGGGCATCCACTCTTACCTCACCTACCTGCGCGACCGCCTGCTTTTGTGCCGGGAACTCCTCAGCGAGAGCGGCTCCATCTTCGTGCAGATCAACGACGAGAACCTGCACCTGGTGCGCTGCCTGCTGGATGAGGTGTTCGGAAGGGAGAATTTTGTAAGCGTCATCAGTTTCGTGAAAACCAGCGGTAAGGGCGGGGCGTTGCTGGACGTGGTCAACGATTTCCTGCTCTGGTATGCCAAAGACAAGACACAGGTAAAGTACCGCCAACTCTATCTGGAAAAGGAGTTGGGCGAGGAAGGCACTAAGGGCTATCAGCATGTGGAGTTGCCCGACGGCACGCGCCGCAGGCTCACAGGCGAGGAACTGCGCAGCCCAGAGGCTCTTCCCCGGAACGCAAGGGTGTTCAAGGCGGACAACATGACGTCGCAGAGTGGGGGCGAGTCTACGAGGTTTCCCGTAGAGCTGGAAGGATCCGCCTTCACACTGACAAAAAACTACTGGAAGACCAACCAGGAGGGCATGGAACGATTGCGGCAGGCGAAGCGCTTATTTGCTGTAGGGAATACGCTCAGCTATGTCCGCTTCCTGGACGAGGTTCCAACCCGACCCTTGACAAATATCTGGACGGATACCGTCATCGCTGGCGCATGGGCAGGAGAGAAACTCTACGCCGTCCAGACCAACACCAAAGTTGTCGAGCGCTGCATCCTGATGACCACCGACCCGGGCGACCTGGTCTTCGACCCCACCTGCGGCAGCGGCACTACGGCCTATGTGGCTGAGAAGTGGGGCAGACGCTGGATCACCTGCGACACCTCGCGCGTGGCGATTACCCTTGCCCGTCAGCGGCTGATGACCGCCGTGTTCGATTACTACGAGCTGGCACACCCGCAGGAGGGCGTCGGCAGCGGCTTTAAGTACAAGACCGTGCCGCACATCACGCTCAAGTCCATCGCCAACAATCCGGAAATTGACGGCATCTACGCGCGCCTGCACCCGGCGGTGGAGGAGGCCCTGGCTGAGCTCAACGCGGCGCTGAAGGGCCAGCCGGTGAAGTTTAAGGTGACCCAAGGTGGCCGGGCCGGCCACTTTGTAGACTTTGCCGCGCTCGACACAGAAACCTTCACCATGCCCGCTGGCCAGGTGGTTAAGGTCAACGAGCTGGTGGAATGGGAGGTGCCCTTTGAGTTTCCCGCCGACTGGCCGGAAGCTGCCCGGACGCCATTCGAGCGATTCCATCAAGCCCGGCGTGCCCTGCAAGCAGCCATCGATGAGGCCATTGCCCGCCACGCGCCGCAGGAGACGCTTTACGACCAGCCCTTCGTGGACAGGAAGAAGGTGCGGGTGACAGGCCCGTTCACCGTGGAAGCAGTGCCAGCCCCAGCGGTGAAATCGGTGGATGAGATTTTGGAGCCCAGGCCTGAGCCGGCAGATGCCTCGATTGCCCGCTCCGGCGAAACACTGCGTCAGGAAGAATGGCGCGACGAGCTGCTCAAGACGGGTATCCGTGGGAAGAACGGGCAATACATCCGCTTTGCCCGGCTGGAACCGCTGCCCGGCTGCCGTTGGCTCCATGCCGTGGGGGAAACGCGGCCCAGCGACGAAGGGGCAAATACCGTGCGCGAGTCGGCGCCTGCCTACGACCCCCTGCGCGTGGTGGTCTCCTTTGGCCCGGAATATGGCCCGCTCGAGCAACGGCAAGTAGAGCAGGCCTGGGAAGAAGCGCGGATGCTCGTCCCACGGCCAAAACTGCTGATCTTTGCCGCCTTTCAGTTTGACCCGGAAGCGGCGAAAGACATTGACGAGATGAAGCCGGAGCTGGCTGGAATGCAGTTCCTCAAAGTGCAAATGAACGCTGACCTTTTGACCGACGACCTGAAGAAAAAGCGCGCCAGCAACGAGTCCTTCTGGCTTATTGGGCAACCGGATGTGTACCCGGAACGCATTGCCGACGGCGAGGACAAGGGAAAGTATCGCGTTTCAGTTCTCGGCTTCGATTACTACAACACCAAGACCGGCCAGATTGAATCGGGCGGTGCAGATAGAATTGCCGTCTGGATGCTCGACACCGACTACGACGGGCGCAGCCTCTACCCGCGCCAGGTGTTCTTCCCGATGGCAGGCGAGAAGGAGGGCTGGGCAAAACTGGCTCGCAATCTCAAGGCAGAAATCGATGAGGAGCGGATCGAAGCTTACCGAGGCACGGTGTCGCTGCCGTTTGCGCTCGGTGAGCACCGACGCATTGCCGTCAAAATTGTGGATGACCGGGGCATCGAGAGCCTGAAGGTCGTAAAAGTGGATCCATGATGGACGAGCAAGCTCTGCAAGAAATTGTTCAACGAATCGTGGCAGTAGCGCAGCCCAGCCGCATACTTTTGTTTGGTTCCTATGGCCGTGGCGATGCCGACGCTGGCTCTGACGTGGATCTCATAGTGGTCGAACCAGAAGTGCCCGACCCGTATAGCGAAATGATCCGCTTGCACAAAGCTGTAGGCTCGCTTGGCCCAGGGATCGATCTGCTGGTTTATTCTGAGGCCGAATACCAACGGCGCAGTCAGGTGCCGGGCACGGTGCTGTACTGGGCACGCAAGGAGGGAAGAGCCCTCTATGAAGCCCCATCTTGAAGAGGCCTGGCGATCCCTGCGCTTGGCGGATCGCGACCTCAAGGCATTTGAAGTGTTGAAAAAAGACCCCGAGGTTCACCCTGCTATCCTCTATTTCCATGCCCAGCAAGCGGTAGAGAAATCTCTCAAGGCAGTCTTGTTTGCCCAACAGATTGAATTCACACGCACCCATGACCTGGTCAAGCTAGCGCGTCTGCTCAACGACCGGGGCATTTCGTTGCCGGTTGGGGAAGATCAACTCCGTCAACTCAACCCCTTTGCTGTTGCCTTTCGCTACGACGACACAGAATTTGCGCCTATTCCCCAACAAGAGGTGGCAAGTCTGCTGACAGAGATTCGCTGTTGGGCAGCGGAAGAAGTCAGTGCAGCAACGGAACGGGAGAAAGGCGATGGCCCGGACTACGATTGACCGCTTGATTATCAACTCGCCCTACGAAGAGCCGAAATACCACTGGCACTACGACCGCAAGACGCGCACCTTCGAGCTGGTGGAGGGCCGCCGCCCGGCGGGCTACGTGGTGGCGACTCCCGGTTCAAAATCTTTCGACGATCCGGGCATCTTCGTCGAGATCCCACTTGTCAACCAAATTCGACCCCGCGTCAAAGCCTGGCGCGAGGCGGGCTATCCCGGCGTTACCGTCATCACCAAGCGGCTCTTGGAGTACTGGCATGACCCCGAGGAGTTCGACAGACGTCGCTTTTTCTTTTGCCAGTTGGAGGCGGCAGAGACGCTCATTTGGCTGACCGAGGCGCCGCCTGCCGAGCGGGTAGGCATTGAGATCCCAGGTGACGGCGGGGCCTTCTTGCGTCGGTGCTGCAAGATGGCAACGGGTACGGGCAAGACCATCGTGATGGCGATGGTGATTGCCTGGCACATCCTCAACAAGGTGGCCAATCCCCAAGATGCGCGCTTTTCGAAAAACGTGCTGGTCATCGCGCCGGGACTGACGGTGAAGCAGAGACTGGCTGTCCTCGAGCCAGCCGCCGAGGGCAACTACTATGAGGCGTTTTCCATCGTGCCCCCCGCCTTCCTCGATAAGCTTCGCCAAGGGAAAGTATTGGTGCGCAACTGGCACGCCCTGGCTTGGGAGAGCGAAGAGCAAATCAAGGCGCGCAAAAGCGTGGACAAGCGCGGCGTCAAAAGTGACGAAGCCTATGCCCGTGAAGTTTTGGGCGAGATGGCAAATGCTTCCAATCTGCTAGTCATCAACGATGAGGCGCACCACGCCTGGCGCGTCAACCAGGAAGCTGAAGGGAAGTCCTTGCGCGCTCGCGACCTGAAAGACAGCGCTGCGGAAGCCACAGTCTGGGTAGGCGGGCTGGATCGTCTGCATCGCTCACGAGGCATTCTGACCTGCTACGACTTTTCCGCCACCCCTTTTGCACCATCGGGAAAAAAGAGCAGCGAGGAGACCCTGTTCGGCTGGATTGTCAGTGATTTTGGCCTCAACGACGCAATCGAATCCGGCTTAGTCAAGACGCCGCGTGTGGTGGTGCGCGACGACGCCGTGCCGGACGCCAAAACCTACAAATCCCGTCTCTACCACATCTACAACGACCCAGAAGTCAGAGACGACCTCAACCGCCGCGCCGAACCCCACGAGCCGCTGCCGGATCTGGTGCTGAACGCCTATTACCTGCTGGGTTACGACTGGCGTGAGACATGGAGAGCCTGGAAAGCGGCCGGCCTGCCCACGCCGCCTGTGATGATCACCGTCTGTAACCGAACTGAGACAGCAGCGCGGGTCAAGCACGCCTTCGATTCGCGGAGCATTCACATCGACGAGCTATGCGACCCGGAGCGAATCCTGCATATCGACTCGAAGGTGCTAGAAGAGGCTGAGGCAAAGGAAGAGTCCGCGGTAACAGTAGAGGCGTCGAACGAGACCGAGGAGGGGGAGGAGGAAGAGGCACCCGTCGAGCGCAGGCTAACCAAGGCAGAACAGGCGGAACTTTTGCGGAAGATCGTAGATACGGTTGGCAAGGTGGGGCAGCCAGGCGAGAAGATCCAGAACGTCATTTCCGTCGGGATGCTGAGCGAGGGCTGGGACGCCAAGACGGTGACGCACATTATGGGGCTGCGGGCCTTTACCTCGCAACTGCTGTGCGAGCAGGTTGTAGGCCGGGGCCTGCGCCGCACATCCTACGAGATCAACCCACAGACCGGGCTGCTTGAGCCCGAGTACGTCAACATCTTCGGCGTGCCTTTCACGTTCTTACCGCATGAGAATAGCGGAGATGGCCCGCCACCGCCGCCAACGCCCAAGACTGCGGTAGAGCCGGATCCAGCCAAAGCGGAGTTTGAGATCCGCTGGCCAAATGTGGTGCGTATCGAGCGCGTACTTCAGCCAGTATTGACTCTTGATTGGTCGAAGGTGCAGCCCTTGGAGCTGAACGCGGCCCAGACACCGCAGGTGGCCGAACTGGCACCAATTCTCGAAGGCAAGCCAGACGTAACTCAAATCAGCCGCATCGAACTGGAGCAGTTGGCCCGGGAGTTTCGCACCCAGCGCATCATTTTCGAAACTGCCCGGAATGTATTCGATCAAATCAAGCAAAGCTGGAAAGGCAGTCGCGAAATCTTGCTGGCGCAGTTGGTGCGGATTGTGGAGCAGTTCATTCGCTCTGACCGCATCTTGATCTCCCCACCTCTTTTTTATCAGGACGAACTGCGCCGTCGGCTAATCATCACCCTCAACATGTCACGAATTGTGCAACATGTGTGCGAGGCGGTGCGGCAGGAAAACACAGAGCGGCTTACTCCGATCTTCGACCGCGATCACCCTATCCGCTCGACGGGCCAAATGCGTACCTGGTACACGAGCAAACCCTGCCAACGCACGCGCAAGTCACACATCAACGTCTGTGTCTACGACAGCACCTGGGAGGCGTCGGACGCTTTCGTCCTGGACAATAGCAGTGCCGTGAGCGCCTGGGCAAAAAACGACCATCTGGGCTTCGAGGTGCCTTACGTCTATCGTGGCGTGGTGCGGAAGTATCGGCCAGATTTTCTTGTGCGGCTTGCCAATGGCGACATGCTCATTCTGGAAACGAAGGGACAGGACACTGAACTAGACCGGGTGAAGCGGTGCTATCTCGAGGAGTGGGTGCAAGCCGTCAATACGCATGGCGCGTTCGGTCGCTGGCAGTGGAAGGTGGCCCGTCACCCAGGCGAGATACGGGACATTTTGTTGCAAAGCCTAGAGCAGTAGGAAGCTGGAACCCGAAAGGCTTGTGAACGTGTTGATAGCAGCCAACTGCTGGGCCCCCCGTACATACTGCGGCCCTCTCTCAGAGGGATGTACGGATATTCGCCAAGACTGAGCCGTCTTTCCTGGCCTCGGAAGCGGTAGCGAAACCGCCA
>NZ_JANSHF010000022.1:0-25091 GCF_047461475.1 Synechococcus sp. WC10meta | reverse complement strand
AAGGCCACCACGGCCAAGGGCTGAACCAGAACGTCGTTTCATCAGGGAAGTCTCCACTCACTCACACCACAGCAAGTTCTTCCAACTGCGTCCAGCCGAGATCCACTGAATCTGCCCATGTGCATTGGCAAGATTACGTGGAGATCCCGTTTCAAGGGGGAATGTCTGCCGTTAGTTCTACTGCATCTCAGAGCGTTGTCAAGCCAGCGGCAGAGCAAATGCAAGAAATTGTTCTGGAAATGGCCCATCCCCTAGATATGGGGTATCATAGCCTCGAGCAGGGGCAACCAGCCTACCTGTAGCGTTGGGGGTTGGGTGCCTTCCCCTCCATTTTGTGTGTGAATTTCCCCAGATTAGGGTGTGTGAGGCAGTGCCGTATGAACTTCAAAGGTCGATCATTGGCAGTGTTGTGTGGGGTTTTGCTCTTAGGGGGCTGCGGCGAGGTTAATGAGGCGCCAACCCTACCTGGGCCTGTCCAGGTGGATCCCACAGCGTTTGTCTCGGCCCAGGAGTATCGCTTTACCCCCGGCTCGGTGCTGGAGACCACCAGCCTCCGCTTGGACTATGTCAATCCGAGGTTTGACAACGGGATCCCTGTGCGCACCAACCCCCTCCAAGGCAGCGGTGAAGCTCGCATCGCCAATGTTGAAGCCCGCATCTTGCCTGTGAACGAGATCCCAGCCAGTGAGCTGACGATTGACTCAACTCTTCGCTCCAGCACCCTGGCCATCCAAATTGGGCAAACCACACCGCTGGTGAATCTTATTGCCTTCGGCCCCAACGACGGTAGGCTGTCTACGCAATTCAATATCGCCGGGCTGGTTGCAATTTCGACAAACCCCAACGACCAGCGCATCCGAGTGAACACCACCTTCAGAGCTGTCCGAGATGACAAAACCGTTTTAACGCTCACTGTGCGTCGCATTCTGGTGAACAGAAATGGCAGTCAGGTCGTTCTCGAGGGGGACTCTTCTCTCATTGTCCCTACCACAGGGGTACTCTATGAAGATCCTGGCCCCAACGGCAACCCACCAGCAGGAAGCTTTGTCAACCCTCCTCCACCTCAAGGTCCTGTAGTCGCTATTCTCCAAACGGGCAATTTCTCCGCCAGCTTTGTGGTGCGGCAGCGAGGTGTTGCAGGTGATGGCACTCCTGAAGATGCCTTGGCTCTCTATGCCCGCCTGAACTTCCGCCCCAACCAGGCGGAGATCGTTTACCGTCCCGCCCAGGTGGGTACCCAGTCAGTGCTGTTTGCTCCGGATCCGAGTCGACCGAACATCTTGCCCAATCAGTTGGTTCGCATCCGGCGCCTGTTGAACGGTCGTGTTCAGGCGGAGTTTGATCCGGCCAACACCAGCACAGTCCTCAACTTTGTCCAGGTCAGCCCGCCACCGCGACCTTTCCCCACACCGATTCCCCAGTTACCTGTCCCTGGGCGTCCAGATGCTCCTACAGCCTTTGATTACTTTTTCTCATTGCGCACAGAGCGCTCTACAGGTACCCTGCCCGGCTCGCCTGTGGAAGGAACCAACCTTGAGCCCGTTATCCTTCAGGGCATTGTGCCCACCACAGGAGATTTCGTCTTCCGCACCCTGGCTGGAGCACAATTAGCGGGGCCGTTTAACCGGCTTGACGTAGGGGGTGGCGTTCAAAGGGGAAACCTGAACCTTATCTTTGACTCAACCACTTCTGCAGATCGAATTTCTGGCCAATGGTTTCTAGAACAAGAGTTCCCCACCGGCAACGTTGAAGGCGGTACGGCGGATGAACCAGGAAATGCTCCTAGCCAGGAAGGGGCCATTTTGATCATCCGTGGGTTCTTTGAGGGAACTGAGGTGCGGCTATAGCCCCAACAGCTTGTTTTGAACCCCTCCAGCCAGAGCACAAAGCAGCTAGGTCTCGTCGGCTTTCGAAGAGGCAGAGCCGCTTGCTGCTTCGCGCCATTGCTGGAGGAAAATGCCTAGGTTGCGGCGGAACTCACTAACCCCCAGCAGGGATCCGGGCTCTGGATCCCAAGAGGCCGAGAAGACACCGTAGCTGATGCCCAAAAAGCCAAGGCCAAAAAAGGCCAGCGACTCCACCAAAGTAAAGTAGGGGGGCAGGGCTATCACATGGTTGGTTAGAAGGTAGTAGTTGACAACAAAGCTACTTAGGCCAAGCGTAGAAGGGATCCCAGAAAAAATTAGGATCCGCCGCACCATGCGCTGGCTTACCTCAGGGGGAATGACAGCAGCCCGCTCTCCTTTGGCTGGCTTTTTCTCCCCCTGGCCAGCAGACTGACTGGGGCGGCCTTGAGAAGCTTTGGAATGGCGGCTAGATTTGCCCACGGAGGTAGCTCCTCGGCTGTGCTTTGACTAGCTAGCTACTTCTTCACCCGAATGTTTAACCGTTCAACCAGCTCCCGGAAGCGCTCGGGATGATGCTTAGCGATGTAGTTGAGCAGTCGCTTGCGGCGACCAATCATCATCAGCAAGCCGCGGCGGGAGTTGAAGTCCTTGGGGTTTCTCTGAAGGTGCTGCGAGAGTTGGTTGATGCGGCTGGTTAGCAAGGCAACTTGCACATCGGCAGAGCCAGTATCAGTGTCATGCAGTCGATATCTCTCGATAATCTCCTGCTTTTCTTTCTGCAATAAGGCCATAGGACCGAAAGACGGCACACACTGCTTCAGAATGATAACACTGAGTTTTCCTTCTTTGCTACAGCCAGAGAAAGCTACGGAGGGAAAGAACTATGACAACAACTGCTGGGGATCCGCCTTCACTGACAGCCTTGCTGCAGCTGTTGAACTCTCAGGATTTGGGAGAGCGGCTGCGCGCTATTAACAAGGCCAGAGAACTCTCCCCGCCGGAAAGCTTGACGCTGCTGCAGCAGGCAGTAGCCGACGAAAATGCCCGCGTCCGCTACGCTGCCATCAGCCAACTGGGCACCCTGGCCGCAAAAGGGATCGATCCAGCCATCCTTTTGCCAATTCTGCAGCGGTCTTTGCGGGAGGATCCCGAGTTCGACGTGCGAGCTGCCGCTGCTGCTGCTCTGGGGGATCTCAAGCAGCCGCAAGCCCTGGCCGATCTCCTAGAGGCCTATCAGCGGGAGACGGAGTGGCTGGTGCGCTTTAGCATCGTTGCCGCCCTCGGCGAGCTAGGCAACCCCGCCGCCTTCGACACGCTGGTGCAGGCTCTCCAGGAAGGAAATGAACTGCTAATCACCGCCGCTGCTGCAGCTTTAGGGGATCTGGGGGATCCGCGGGCCATCCCCTACCTGGAGCCCCTCATCGCTTCTGAGGATTGGCAACTGCGCTACCGCGTCTGCATTGCCCTAAGTAAGTTAGGGACGGAAGCTGCCCAAGCTGGTCTTGCCCGGCTTGCCCAGGATCCCCAGGAACAGGTAGCCGCCTGCGCCCGTGCGGCCCTAGCCTCCCTTTCCTCCAAGGGCAGCTAGCTCAGGGCATTGATGATGTAGTCAAAGTAGGGAGCGGCCTCGGCAGCCGAATCGGGATCCAACAAGCTGAGGGCTGCTTCCTTCAAAAAGACCATCGCATCGATCATGCCGGCAATGGGTACGTTGAGGCTGTTGTACATTTCCCGCACCCCTATCAGGCCAATGGACTCGATTGGCTCCTTGCTGCCAGCGACGATGCCGTAGGTTACCAAACGCAAGTACCAGTCGTAGTCCCGCAGGCACTGGTTGTAGCGCTTTTCCCCATAGGCGTTGCCACCAGGTTGTCGGTATTCAGGTCGCTTGGCAAATAGCTGTTTCTGGGCCTGATCGATAATCCGCTTTCTATTCTCAGTTAACACCTGAGCAATCTGCAGCCGTCTTTCCCCGCTGCTCATGTAGTCTTGGATAGCTTGCAGCTCGCTAACTGAGAGATAGCGCAGCTGGTTATCTGCAGTTTCGATGAGCTGGTTGATCACGCTCACGGTAGAGATTCTCCTGTTTTCTAACTTGCTTTCACCACCAACCTATCCCCCTAGCCAAAGCTTGGCTGAGGAGATAAGCATGCCCGTTGCTCTCAGTCTAGGATAAGGCAAGCCTTCCCTCAAGCACCCGCACCTGTCCTGCCTATATCCGGCCCCGCAGCCACTGGGCCATCTCGTTGCGCCGCGGAGCTGCCTCCAGGCACACCTCCGCCGTAATCCGCCCCTCCTGATAGAGCCGAAACAGCGACTGGTTCATGGTACACATGCCCTCGTAGGAGCCGTCGGCAATGAGCTCCTCGATCTCGTCCACCGCTCCCCGCTTGATGTAGTCGCGAATGGCATCGGTGTTGCGCATGATCTCGTGGGCTGCCGTGCGCTTGCCGTCGGTGGTGCGCACCAGCGTCTGAGCAATGATGGCCACCAGGGTTTCCGCCAGCTGCAGGCGCATCGGCTCCTGCTCTTCCGGCTTGTAGATCCCTAGCAGACGCTCGATGGTGCGGACAGCGCTGTTGGTGTGCAGGGTTCCAAACACGAGGTGGCCTGTCTGGCCGGCCTTGAGGGCGATATCTACGGTTTCCCGATCCCGCATCTCCCCAATGAGGATGATGTCCGGATCTTCCCGCAGGGAGGCTTTCAGAGCGTTAGCAAACTCCAGGGTATGGATCCCAACCTCCCGCTGCCGAATCAGGGATTTCTTGCTCTGGTGAACAAACTCGATGGGATCCTCGATGGAAATGATGTGCTTGGCAAAGTTGGAGTTGATATAGTCCACCATTGCCGCCAGCGTCGTGGACTTACCGGAGCCAGTTGGGCCAGTCACCAGCACGAGGCCCTTGGGCTCCTCGGCAATGCGCTTGAGCACTTCCGGCGCCCGCAACTGCTCCAGCGTCAAAATCTTGAGCGGGATGAGGCGCAGCACCATGGCTGGCCCAAGGAGGGAGACGAAGCAGTTGACCCGGCAGCGCACCAAGCCCTCGTACTGGATGGCGGTATCCAGCTCTAAGCACTCTTCAAACTGGCGGATTTGGTTTTCCGGCAGGCTTTCCCGCAGCCAGCTATAGAACATCTCGGTGGTGGTAACGGGGTGGTTGCTGATCACAATTTCCCCCCGATCCCGAAAGCGGGGTACTTCTCCCACCCCCAGGTGAATGTCCGAGTAGCCTTTTTCGTAGGCTTCCTGCACCAGTTGGCGCAGCGTCGGGCCAGAGGGGGCAGACTTAGGAGCAGCAGCCAGCGGGACCTGACCAACAGCCGTCGGACGAGCCGGCGGGACAAAAGGCGGAGCCGCTGGCCTGGGAGGGGAGGCTTGAGGCCGAGCTGCCGCAGCAGCAGTGGGCAGAGATCCCTGCGGAGGAGCCACAGAGCCCGGCATGGGCACTGGCGTCTGGGGAGGAGCGACAGCTACCTCTGGCGGGACGGGCCGGCCCAGGATAGGCTTGGGAGCGCTGGCGGAAGGACGCGAGCCGATCCCTGGCGCGAGAGGGGTAGTCCTGTTCACCAACGGATCCAGCTGAGTTGGGGGTTCCGCTGATGGCGTTTGGGCAGCCGCCCGTGGGGAGCGTTGGACACCAGGCGGGGTTGGCGGCTTCCAACCAGCGTCTTTTTCGGGGCTGACCTCGCTCATGACAGGCCTCGCTGCTGGCAGAGTTTGCATCAATCTTAGGCTAGTATTCCCCACTTAAGTAGGGGATTAATCTCCTTGCCGGCAAAACTCTGCGGGAGCCTTAAAGGTTGGACGGGTGGCGAATAAGGCTCAAGAACTCCTCGCGCGTGCGGGGATCCTCCCGGAACACCCCCACCATCGAGCTGGTAACCGTCCAGGAGCCTGGCTTTTGAACCCCGCGCATCACCATGCACATGTGGGTAGCCTCGATAACCACTCCAACCCCATAAGGATCCAACACCTCCATCAAGGCTTCCGCAATTTGCCGGGTCAGGCGTTCCTGAACCTGCAGGCGGCGGGAGTACATCTCCACAATACGGGCAATTTTGCTCAAGCCCACTACCCTTTGCTTAGGAATGTAGGCCACATGGGCCTTGCCGATGAAGGGCAAGAGGTGGTGCTCGCAGAGGCTAAACACAGTGATGTCCCGCAGCAGCACCATCTCATCGTGGCCTTCGTCGAAGATGGCCCCATTGATGAGCTCTTCCAAAGACTGTCGATAGCCGCTGGTCAAAAACTTCAGCGCCGCCACCACTCGCTCCGGGGTTTTCTTGAGGCCCTCCCGCTCGGGATCCTCGCCAATTCCCCGTAGCAACGTCTCCACTGCCGCCACCATTGCCGGATCTAGGCTTTCTGAAGTCTCTGGCTCTGTCGAAGGAGACAGATCGCGGAGAACCCGAGACTTGAGGTTGGCTTTGTCGCTCAGGCGAAACTCGGCACTCAATCCAGGCTTGGCAAGAGTCATAGCAAGATATCCCTTGAGTTGAAACGAGGAGTTGAAGAAATTTGTCAGGAGAGACGCTGCCGCGAGATGGTCGGCTCAAAAGCCGGGCTGACAAGCGCTGCTTTCGGAAGGGTCAGAGCTGGCCCCACCTACAAGGCCCCGGCTGCTGGCATGAGGGTTAGGTCCTCCACTACAGCACCCCTGGGCAGGCGGACGAGATAGGCCACCACATCCGCTACCCACTCCGGCGAGAGCATCTGGGAGCGGTCAAAATCAACCTCCACCCTATCCCAGAGGGGCGTGTTCACCGCTCCAGGGCAGAGGCTAGTTACCCGGATACCGTGCTGCCGTTCTTCCTCAGCCAAGGCTTGGGAAAAGCCGAGTAGGCCGAACTTGCTGGCACAGTAGGCCCCCCAATTGGGAAAAGCTCGCTTGCCCGCAATCGAGACCACGTTGACAATCACGCCAAAGCGCTGCTGGCGCATTCCCGGAAGGACGGCTTGGGCACAGAGGAAGGCTGCTGTTAAGTTTAAGTCGATCACCCGTTGCCACTCAGATAGCGAGAGAGTGGCCAAAGGCCCAACGCGGGCTATGCCGGCATTATTCACCAAAACATCACAACCGCCAAATCGATCCAGAAGAGCTTGCAGCCGCTGCGGTAGAGCGGTCAAATCGGCCAGGTCGATGGGAAAAACCTCTGCCTTTCCCCCTTTTGCCTGGATCTCCGCCTGCACTGCCAGCAAATCAGGTTGAGAACGAGCCACTAGCGCAACTGTCAGCCCCTGCTGGGCCAGGGCCAGAGCCACAGCTTTGCCGATCCCTCGACTGGCCCCTGTAACCAGAGCACGTTCCGGCAACTTGGTCTCAAAACTCATCCACAAGAAAACCCGACACGCGCCGTCGGGAACAAGCGCCGCCAGAGCCTGAGAAACTTCGTTAACTCAGTGTAACACGAGTTCCTGCTTGCCCCTTATCTAACCGGCAGCAGGCCGGGGAGGGCCGGAGGTGTGGTAGCGTGGTAAAGGTAGTGAAAATCTCTTGCAACAATTGTCATGGCCGAGTTCTTGGCTTTCTCGAGGTCTAACGCTGGCCAGGCGGACTCTTCCTACATTCTTGAGGTTGAGGGCCTCAGCAAGGGTTTTCCTGGTCAGCGGCAATTGGTTTTGCAGGAAGTGGCGTTTCGCCTGCCCCAAGGGGATATCCTGGGGATCGTCGGTCCGTCGGGCTGTGGGAAAACCACCTTATTGCGCATCATTGCTGGCTTTGAGCAGCCGGACAGCGGCCGGATCCGAATAGGGGGTCAGGTGGTGGCGGGGGAGGGGCAGTGGGTTCCGCCAGAGCGGCGGGGAGTGGGGCTGGTGTTTCAGGACTTTGCCCTGTTTCCCCACCTGAACGTGTTGGCAAATGTCATGTTCGGCCTTCAATCCCCTGCGGTGGCCAGCAAGAGGCAAGCTTACCACCAAGAGGCACGAGAACGCGCCTACGAGGTGTTGCGGCTAGTGGGCCTAGAAGACTATGTCCACCGCTATCCCCATGAACTTTCGGGTGGACAACAACAGCGGGTGGCGCTGGCCCGAGCCTTGGCCCCCAAGCCTAGCCTAATCCTGTTGGATGAGCCGCTGAGTAACTTGGATGTGCAGACGCGCTACTACCTACGGGAGGAAATTCGCAAGATCCTCAAGCAAACTCGGACTTCGGCCATTTTCGTTACCCACGACCAAGAAGAGGCTCTCTCTCTTTCCGACTGGGTGGCGGTGATGCGGGGAGGCCGTATTGAGCAATGGGGATCGCCAGAGGAGGTCTACCGAGAGCCGGCTACTCGTTTTGTGGCCGAGTTCATTACCCAGGCCAACTTTCTCCGCTGTGAGCGGCGCGAGTGGGGTTGGAAAGTTGAGGGGCTGCTGCACCTTCCCTTCCGTGCGGTCGGGGATCAGCCCGACTCCCATCTGCAGTGGGCAGAGTTGATGGTTCTGCAGGAGGAGCTCCGCCTGCATCCCGATCCCCAAGGAAAGGCAATCATTCGGGATCGCCAGTTTTTGGGGCGGGAGTATCGCTATTGCCTAGCCACGGAGACGGGCAAGGAGTTGCATGCCCTAGCGCGGGAGGCATTGCCAGTGGGCACGCGAGTTCGAGTTACCGTCGAGCAATGCCGCCTGTTTTGTCCTGGGGAATCCCTGGCACCTGATCTCGAGCAAAACCACTCCAAAAGCAAGGGCTTTGCCTGAAGTTGGGATGAGGATTCACGGTTTGCCCTGAGATCTGCATCTAGGGTGGTTCGATTTCCTTCGACCCCGTATATAGTAGGGGGTATGCGGGATCCCCACCCAAATCAGGAGCCTTACCCCTCGACAGGGCTTAACAAATGCTTTAACTTGACCTCTAGGGTGGCCCAGGAGCTCTTGCCAGGAGGGCAACAAGAACAAGGCGCGACGTTGGGAGTAGATGATGGAAATGATGCACAGCAAGGCAGCGCCACCTTTGCGATTCTCTTGCCGCTCTGCAACTCAGGCCGGCAGACGGGCAGCAATGGCGTTAGCCCTCCGTAGCACTCTGCTGCTGGGGCTGGTGGGGATCCCCGTATTGGCTCAGGGGAGCTTCTGGCCGGCTCAGGTAGTGGCAGCCCCCCTAAGTCGTCAGGAGGTAGCCGAGCGGCTCAATCTGGTGCCGGTTTTTGCCATTGTCTCGCAGAACGGCACCCCTGTGGTTGCCAACGTGGAGCGGGAGGGTCGCACCATTCAGGTGGCTTCTCTTTGGCTAGATCAAAACCAAGCCCAGCAAGCCCTGGAGCAGGTGAAGGCCAAAAACCCCGAGATAGGCAAGCAAGCCCGAGTGGTGCCCATCCCCCTAGGCTATGCCTATGAGAAATCGGAAGAAGAGCGAGCTAAAAATAGCAATCTGTACTTTGAGGTGGTGCCCCGCCCTGGCGATGTAGAGGCAGCCAAGCAGGTGCTCAAAGAAACGGGGCAAAAGGTGCCCCCAGAGGCCATTGGCGTGCCTCTGTTCTATGGCCGCTCCCCCGAGGGGCTGCTGACCATCGAGCAGAATGGCCAGGAAGTGGTGCCTTTCTTTTTTGACCGCAACGACCTAAAGAAAGCTCTGGAGCGGGCGGCGGCGCAAAACCCCAGCGTGGTTGGCAAAACCCAGATTGAGGTCACTTCCCTAGCCATTGTGGTGGAGCGCATGTTGGCACCTGATGCCCAAGAGGATGTGCAAAAGATTGCCTTCATCCCACCGCGTGCCTCGCTGGAGTACGTGCAGTCGTGGATACGCTCCGCAACTCCCCAGGCCAGTCCCTCGGCCACGCCTCAACCTCAGCGCCGTTGAACCAAGCTGCAGGGGGATCCCGCTCGGCGCTGGTGGAAGAGTTGCTGGCATGGCGGGCGCAGGCTCTCCAGGCAGCCCAGGCTGCTGGCATTTCCCCGCAGGAAGTGGATCTCTTGCTTAGGGAGCATCTGGGCTGGGGGCCATTGGAACGGCTGCTGGGTCGGCCGCCAGTAGGGAAGGGGGATCCGCTGGCTGAGGTGGAGGCGCTGTGGCGGCGTCGGCTAGAGGAGCGCATCCCTCTGCAATACCTGCTGGGCAAGGTAGAGTGGGCAGGGCTGAGCTTGCAGGTAACGCCAGCAGTGCTGATCCCGCGCCCCGAGACTGAGCTGCTGGTGGAGCAAGCCTCCCTGTGGCTGCAGGCCAACCCTCTGCCCCCAGGCTCCCCTTTTGCTGACTTGGGTACCGGCAGCGGTGCCATCGCCATTGCCTTGGCCCATAGGCACCCCCAGCTGCAGCTTCTGGCCGTGGACGTGAGCCCGGCAGCCCTGGCAGTGGCGGCAGCCAACGTGGCCAATCACGGGCTGCAGGGGCAGGTGCATCTGCTTGGGGGATCCTGGTTTACGCCTTTGGATCCCTGGCGGGGTCGGCTGCGCGGCCTTGTCTCCAACCCTCCCTACATCCCTACAAGGGAGCTAGATCACCTCATGCCTGAGGTGCGGCTGCACGAGCCGCGAGAGGCCCTGGACGGCGGGGAAGATGGGCTGGTTCATCTGCGGGTGTTGATTGAGGGCGCGCCGGATTATCTAGCCCCCAACTCCTTCTGGGCAGTGGAGGTGATGCAGGGCCAGGCACCTTGGGTGGCCGAGCAGTTGCGAGCGCAGGGGTGTTACCAGCAGATCCAGGTGCACCGGGATCTGGCCGGGATTGAGCGGGTAGTCAGCGCCTGCTTTGTCGGGTAAAAAAATGGTGAGCAGCGTTGCCAGCCCAGAGAGGGGCCAAGAGCTGCTGCCGCCAATGACGGGTTGCCTTTCCAGTTGAGCAAAGCCTTGCCTGCCACCCCCCCCGATCCTCCCTCTTTCCCGCCTGCCCCTGCCGCAGACCAGGAGGGGATGGACTGGCAGTTTGCCTTTGAGCGCTCTGAGGTGATGCGCGCTTTTCAGCAGGAGCTTCTGGTGAGTATCGGCCACGAGCTGCGCAATCCCCTCAGCAGCCAGATGGGAGCCCTGCAGTTGGTGTTGTCCAATCTGTGCGACTCTCGAGAGGAGGAGCGAGAGTGCCTGCAGAGCGCCAAGGAGGCGGTGGAGCGCCTGATCAAGCTGCTGGAAGAATACACTCGCCTGGCTCGCCACGACCTGCCCATTCAGCCGCTGCGGCCAAGGCCAACGCGCCTGCGTCCTCTTTTGCAAGAGATCCACAGCCTCACTCGGCTCCAGGCCCAGGATCGGAGCATCCGCTACGACTGGACCGCTCTTCAGTCCTCTTGGCTTCCCGACAGCCTCACTGTCTGGGCGGATCCCCATGGCCTGGTGCAGGCGCTGCTGGGCGTGTGTCGCTGGGGCATTCGCACCCTCTGCTACGGCTCAATGGCTCTGAGCGCCTATCCTGGCGGGGAGGAGCACTTCTGTCTGGAGTGGGACCTGGAAGGGCGGTGCTGCCTGCCCATCCAGCCACAAGACAGCGCCGCCTGGCGGGTTAGCGAGCGGCTCCTGAGGGAAATGGGAGGCCAGCTGGAGCTTTGGGAGAGCGGACTCCACCGCGTTGGCATTAGAGCAACGCTGCGCCTTGCCTAAAGCTTAACCCTCACGGCGCAAGGCCATCTCTGCCCGATCCAGTTGCATCAGCACCCGCTCTAGCTTTTCTGGCTCCAGCGGTCGATCCGAGGTGCGGTAGTGGGAGGCCACGGTGTTGAACACCGTGCGCAGGGTCGTGAAGGATGGCAACTTGTTGTAGCGAGGGCCATGGTAGCGCCCTACAAATTCTTGCATGGCCTCCATGACCTCCGCCCGCGCCTCCTCCGGCTTGAGGACAGGATCCCCCTCCAAGAGAGCCGTGCGCAGCGTTTGGATGATGGTCATGCTGTCTTCGTAATACTTGCCAGTGAGACGGGCTGCTTGCGCGCCTGGGATCGCCCAGCCCAGGATAAGGGCTATCGCCAGGAGCAGGCCGACAAGACGTAGGAAGAGAGTCTTCTGCATGGGGAGTCGAATGTAACTTATCTTTAAGCTAAGCATAGGTCACGGCAACCGCGAAAGAGGATGTCACCCCCCCTTTTTAGCCACTGGCTGCCAGGGCTGGCCCCCTACCGCTCCCATGCCATCATGCTGGGCATGATCTTGGGATTTGCCTGCGCCCACAGTGGACTAGCCTACTTGCGCCCCTGGGGAGAAGCGTGGCTGGGAGCGCGTCTGTACCGCCTTTTCTTTGTCCTGGTCAGTCTTAGCCTGGCGCCGCTGTTGCTCGTCTACTTTTCTAACCACTGCTACGACGGCGTAATCCTTTGGAATCTGCAGGCTGTTCCCGGGATCCACACTACCGTCGTCCTTTTGTCTGCGCTCTCGTTTTTCTTCCTGTATCCGGCCACCTTTAACGTGCTGGAGATTGTCGCCCTTCGCCAGCCGGAGATCCACTTGTTTACAACTGGGATCATCCGCCTCACCCGCCATCCCCAGCTAGTCGGTCAGCTCATCTGGTGTGTGGCCCATTCCCTGTGGATTGGCTCCAGTTTTATGCTGGTCACCTCGCTGGGGCTGGTGGCCTACCACCTATTTGCCGTTTGGCACGGGGATTACCGCCTGGAGCGCAAGTACGGCCACGCCTTCCGCGATCTCAAGGCCCGCACCTCCGTGATCCCCGGCTTAGCCATTCTGCAAGGGCGCCAGCAACTGTACCCGCGCGAGTTTCTCCGCTGGGCCTATCTGGGGGTGTTGAGCTTTGTTGTGATTCTTTATGCTTTCCATCCGCAACTGGTTTCTGCAGCCAGCAGAGTTGCCTGGTAGCATGATCCCAAACAACTGCTTTAGTTTGGGAGCAATGATCTCGCCAGTTGCTTTAGAGGCTTTTAATCAAGAACTTTTGACAAGCGATGGGTTGGTGTTGTTAGAGTTTGGCGCGCCTTGGTGCGGTTTGTGTCGCTTCGTTCAACCGCTTATCGACCGCCTGGCCTCCGAAGGGGAGAGATCCGTTGAGGTGGTGCGGGTGAATGTGGATAACAATTTTTGGCTGCCGCGCCGCTATCGGGTGCGCTCGCTGCCGACCTTAATTTTGTTTGAGAAAGGTCAACAAGTGCAAAGGCTGGAGCACTTTACCAGCCGCGAGGATGTGCTCCGCCGCTGCGAGCAGTTGTTGCTTGCCCATCTGGGCTACCCAACCTCCCGCGCCTGCCCCTCGCTGGAGCCCCAGGCGCCGCCGCCGGGGGTGTAGAGGGTCACCACATCGCCAGCTTTCAGGGGGCGGCTAATCTTGCTGGGCAGGGGTTCCCCATTGACAAGGTTGATCCCCACCTGGCCGGCTCCGCCGCCCTCTTCTCCTTGGGGGGCGTAGTAGCGGCGGTCGGTGAGAAGGGAAAGGGTGCAGTCTTGTAACACCTGGAGGGAGCGGATCAGCCCCCAGCCGCCCCGCTGCTGCCCAATGCCCCCAGAATCTTGGCGCAGCTCGTAGCGCAACACCCGCAGGGGATACTCCAGCTCTAGGGCTTCGATGGGGGTGTTGAGGGTATTGCTCAGGCCCACATGCACCCCATCCAGGCCTGGCCGCTGGCGACTGGCCCCTTGGCCGCCCCCCAGGGTTTCGTAGTAGGTAAAGTGGCGGTTGCCCAGGACACAGTTGTTCATGGTGCCCTGCCCTTGGGCCATGCTCCGCGATCCAGCCACCGGCGCCAGGGCTTTGAACACCACATCGGCAATGCGCTGCGAGGTTTCCACATTGCCGGCCACCACCGCCGCCGGAAATTGGGCGTTGACCAGGCAGCCGGGTGGGGCCACGATCTCGATGGGCTCCTCTAGCCCGGCATTGCTGGGAGCGGTGGGATCCAAAAGGCAGCGCAGGGCAAAGAGCACCGCCGAGCGGGTCACGGCCAGGGGGGCGTTTAGGTTGCCCGCCGTGGCTGGCGCCGTGCCGCTGAAGTCCACCCGCAACCTCTCCCCCTGCACTTCAATCTGCACTTGGATGCGGAGCGGCTTGGGCGGATCCCCCTCCCCTTCCAACCAATCTGCAGCCCTGTAAATCCCATCGGGCAGCGCGCGGATCTGGGCCTGCATCCGCCGCCGACTATAGGCAATCACTTCCGCAATGAGCTGCCAAGCCTCCTCCTCGCCAAAGCGGGCTAGCAGCTGGCGAAACCGGCTTGCCCCTACCACGTTGGCTCCCACTTGGGCCTGCAGGTCTCCGCGGCGCTGCTCAGGATTGCGCACATTGGCCAGAATAAGGCGCAGCAGATCTTCCTGCCAGCGCAACTCTCCTTCCAGAGAAAACCTGGCCAGCCGTACGGGTGGGATCACCAAACCCTCCTGCCAGATCTCGCTGGAATCAGCGGGCATGGAGCCGGGGCGCATCCCCCCGACGTCGGCATGGTGGGCGCGGTTTACCGCATAGGCGCAGACCTGGCCGGGATCCCGCAGGGCGGGAATGGCCGCTACCACGGTGATATCCGGCAGATGGGATCCCCCTTGATAGGGATCGTTGAGGACAAACACCTCTCCTGGCTGGGGGCCAGCTGCCACCACTGCCTGCACGGCTTGGGAAAGAGCGCCTAGGTGAACCGGGATGTGGGCTGCCTGGGCAATACAAGCCCCTTGGGCGTCAAACAAAGCCGTGGAGCAATCCCGCCGTTCCTTGATGTTGGCGGAGTAGGAGCCGCGAATGAGACGTGCCCCCATCTCCTCGGCAATCCCGGCCAGAGCGTTGGCCATGACCTGCAAGCGGATGGGGTTGGGTAGGGAGGAGCAGCTATCCATAGAGCCTTTGTTGCAGCCAAAGCGCTAGCCGGCGGATCCCCTGCCAGAACTGGAGCCGGCGCCGCCAGCGGCCAAGGGTGGTGCGATTGGCTTGCAGGCGAGCCCGTAGGTGGAGAAGCTCAGCCGAGGTAAGGGCCAAAGCCGGCTTTGCTGCTCTTTGCCAGTTGTCCAGGGCCCGCTCCGTAACCCAAAGCGCTGTGCGCAAGCGCAAGATTGGGCGAACTAAAGCAAGCAGGCCAAGAGCCAGCAAGCCGTTGAGGCCGCAGACCACCCAGACCGTCTCTGCTAGGCCTACCTCAGCGGTCACCCGCTTACCGCTGCTGCAGCATCAGAGGGCGCAACACGCGGCCATCGCCCACCACCACCACTGTGGATAGAACCTGCCCGCCGCGCCGGAAGGTAATCGGTAGCCGCTGGCCCACAGGGGTGTTTTGGATGAGCTGCTGAACCTGCTGCACCGAGGTGACCCGCTGTCCGTCGACCCCGAGGAGAATGTCGCCCTGCGCCAGACCCGCTTGGTGGGCCGGTCCATTCTGGAGGAGGCCAACGACCCGTATCCCTTGCAGGCGAGGGGCAGGGCCAAACAGGCGGCGGCTAATGGCGCCTTGAGGTGCCTGTTCATCTACCGTTTCAATAGCCACCCCAATGAAGCCGTTACCTGCAAAGGAGGAGGCAGGCAACACTTCGAAGCTGTCAACCTCAACCGTGGGGCTGGAGAAGTTGTAGGCTTCAGCCCCAACCCAGTTACAGGGGTAGGCCAGAGCAGCCTCTGCCAGCAGGAGGGAGGCGGGCAGGGCGAGGGCAAGCCTGGAAAGAAGGGTTGATTTCTGCATAGGTTGACCCTGGAAACGGCAAAGAAAACACAGTTGCCTCCGCCGCGCGCTGGGGTCGAGCCACTAGCCCAGGGTAGGTAGCGGAAGGCTTAGGTGGGCAGCTTGCACCACCCTCCCCTCAGTGATAAACCCAAAATCGGCAACTGTCGATAGGCCAGGTCGTTAACCTCTGCAAAATCTGCCCCGTGCCTTCGAGCTCTCGGCTAGGTCTAGAATCCAGCGCCTGGGTGGTTTCCCACCAAGAGGCTAGGAGGAGCTGCGTTCTCGCATGGCCTCCACAAGGAGCTGGGCCACTTCGGGGCGGGAGAACTCCGGCGGCGGCACTTCGCCACGGCGCAGCATTTCCCGCACCTTGGTGCCCGAGAGGTGAATGCGCTGGTGGGGCTGGCTGGGACTGGTCTTGACCGTGGCCATGGTGCCCGTGACGGTGCAGTAGAAGGCGTGTTCAAACTTGAGGGGGATGATGCCCAGCTCCTCGGGCCGGAACTCGTCGAAAATGTGCTGGGCGTCATAGGGGCCGTAGTAGTTGCCTACCCCAGCGTGATCCCGGCCCACAATGAAATGGGTGCAGCCGTAGTTTTTGCGAACAAGGGCGTGGAAGATGGCTTCCCGCGGTCCTGCATAGCGCATGGCTGCAGGGTTAATGGCCAAGATCACCCGCTCTTTGGGGTAGTACTTTTCAATCAACACCTCATAGCAGCGCATGCGCACCTCGGCGGGAATGTCGTCGCTTTTGGTGGCTCCCACCAGCGGGTGGAGAAACAGGCCGTCCACAATTTCCAGAGCGCACTTCTGGATATACTCGTGGGCGCGATGGATGGGGTTGCGAGTCTGAAAACCGACAATCGTCTTCCACCCTCTTTCCCGAAACAGTTGCCGCGACTGAGCTGGATCAATCTGGTAGGCCGGAAAAAGGGGATGCGGATCCCGCTGCAGGAGCGTGACAGGGCCGGCTAGGTAAACGGATCCCTGTTCGTAGAGCACCTTCACCCCTGGGTGTTGTTCATCCGTAGTGCGGTAGACCTGCTGCGCCTCGCGGGTTTTGTCGTAGGTAAATTTCTCGGTCAGTTCCAACACGCCCAAAAGCTTGCCCTCAGCATTGGCTAGGGCCACGGTTTGCCCTTCCTTGAGCCCGGCAGCTATTTCCTCCGAAACTGGCAGCGTAATCGGCAGCGACCATGCCAGGCCGTTGGCCAAGTGCATTGTCTCCAAAACCGAATGGTAATCTTCCCGCCCCATAAAGCCCGTCAGCGGGCTGTAGCCCCCGATGGCAATCATCTCGAGATCCGATTGAGCCCGCTCGTCGAGGCGGATAACAGGGCAGTGTTGGGCCTTGGAGCGGAGCTCCTCCGCCTCCTCAGGCGAGGCAATGCGGTTAATTAGAGTACCTCCGTGGGGTGGAATGGCATCGCCAGAAACCGTCATCTTTGCCTGGGACGCAGTCATAGCGTAAAGACAGGGATCCCTAACCATACACCTCCCTTCCCCTGGGTGCAATACTCAACTGTTTGGGCAGGGGATCCCAGCTTGGCCTAGTCCAGCATGTAGGGGGGCATGTCTTCGTCGGTGGGGGACACATTGTCAAAGATAGGCCGATTGAGGATCTTCTTGGGTGCCTGCAGGGGGGAGGCAGAGGTTTGGGGCTTAACCGGCAGCGTGGCCTGCCCTTGGCGGCTTTGCAGTTCCTGGATGGTTTTGGCCCGCTCATCCGCCACTGCCTGGAGTTGGGCCAGTGCCTTTTGCAATTCGTCGCGGTGGGCTGTGACTTGCTCGAGTTGAGCCTGTAGGCTGGAGATTTTGTTTTGGTATTCCTGAAGCTGCCGTTGGGCCTCCGCCAACTGGCCTTTGAGGGCTTCGAGTTCCGACGTTTCTGCGGTAGACATTGCCGTTTCCTCACGTCCAGGGGTGGAGGGGGAGTCTGACTTTACTTTGCGCCGGGCGGGGCGGCGGGGGGCTCCTCCCGCACGAGAAAACAAGCTACGCTCAGACCCAGTCACAGGAGCACCTCACGTTCAACAAACTGCAGCAGGCGCCCACACACGGCCGCCCCGGGCCGATAGTCCATGACCGTCAGGCCATAATCAAAAGCTGTGCGCAAGTCGCTACTATCTGGAATGGTAACGGGTGAGAGCACATCCGCAAAAATCTGTTGCGCTTGCACGTACAACTGTCCAGTGTGAGATCCCGACCAAATGCCGCCGGGCAGGTAGCGGTCGTCCAACATGGTCAGGACAGCGCGGGCCTGGCTCAGCTCGCCCTTGAGGGTCTCGATATAGCGCAGGGTCTCTTCTGTGCAGGAGAAGTCGGCGCGGTTGAGCCGTGTCGGGATCAACACCCGCTGGGCTGCCCGCAAAGCATTGGCGGTGAGGGCATTCAGCTCCCCTGGCGTGTCGAGAAAGATAAAGTCGTACTCCGACAGCAAGGGATCCAGTTGACGCTGGAGGAGGTTTTGGCCCGCCTCCCCGGCAGCCGCTAGCTGGGCTGCCACTTCGGCCATGGTGCGGTGGGAGGGCGCCACATCCACTCCCTTGTCGGTGCAATAGATGACTTCCTCCAGAGGCCGCTGGTGGTGAGGGTGGAGGCTAGCCCAAACGGTCTCCTCTGGGGGAAGGGATCCGGCCTCTTCGAGGTAAAAGCTGCTGGCGGTGGTTTGGGAGGTGAGATCGACTAGCAGAACGGCATGGCCCCGCTGGGCCGTCAACTGGGCCGCGTGGACGCAGAGGGTGGACTTGCCAGTGCCGCCCTTGTTGTTGGTAAAGGCCAGGATGCGTGCCATCAGCTTCCCCAGGGCCGTTGCAGCCGCTTCCCCTCGCCGCGGTCTATGCTATTGGGTGTAACCTGGTGGAGAACCACCATGCGCGATGTACTGGCAATTATCCTAGGCGGTGGGCGGGGCACCCGCCTCTATCCTCTAACCAAGCGCCGCGCCAAGCCGGCTGTACCTCTAGCAGGCAAGTATCGCCTTATCGACGTTCCGGTTAGCAACTGTATCAATTCCGATATCGATAAGATCTACGTCCTCACGCAGTTCAACTCCGCCTCGCTAAACCGCCACATCATCAATACCTACCGCATGTCTCCCTTCACCGGCGGCTTTGTAGATATCCTAGCGGCCCAGCAAACCCCCGATAACCCCGACTGGTTCCAGGGCACGGCTGACGCCGTTCGCCAATATCTCTGGCTGATGGACTCCTGGAAGCCGCGTGACTTCCTCATCCTCTCCGGGGATCACCTCTACCGCATGGACTACCGCCCCTTTATTCATTATCACCGGCAAACTGGAGCGGATGTGACGCTGGCGGTGCTCCCCTGTGAAGAAAAAGTGGCCTCCAGCTTTGGCTTGCTCAAGATTGACGCCGAGGGGCGTGTGATCGATTTCAAGGAAAAGCCGCAAGGGGAGCTGCTAGAAGCCTGCCGAGTCGATACCCAAGTCCTCGGCCTCAGCCCAGAAGAGGCAAAAGCCAAGCCTTACATCGCTTCTATGGGCATTTATGTGTTCAAGCGGGAAGCTTTGATCGAGATGCTGCAGGTGAAGGAGCACACCGACTTCGGCAAAGAAGTGCTGCCGGCAGCCATCGGCAAGTACCACCTGCAGGCCTACCCCTTCAAGGGCTACTGGGAGGACATCGGCACCATCGAGGCCTTCTATCGGGCCAACCTGGCTTTGGTGCAGCAGCCCAACCCGCCCTTCAGCTTCTTCGACAGGGACATGCCCATCTACACCCGCCCGCGCTTTTTGCCTCCCAACAAGATCCTCGACTCCCACATTGTCAACTCCATGATTGCCGACGGCTGCATCATCAAAAACGCCCAAATTCGCAACTCCATCATCGGCATTCGCAGCCGCATAGAGGCCAATGCCGTTATCGAAAACACCCTGGTCATGGGGGCCGACTACTACGAGTCGGCAGAAGAGCGGCAGGCCAAGCTGGAAGCCGGGATCCCGCCGGTGGGCATCGGGCCCAACTCCCACATTGCCAACGCCATTGTGGACAAGAACGCCCGCATTGGCCGCAACGTCCGCATCATCAACAAAGATCACGTCACCGAAGCCCAGCGGGAAGAGGAAGGAATCTGGATTAGCAACGGCATTGTCACCATCATCAAGGACTCGGTGATCCCGGACAACACCGTCATCTAAGCAAGGTCGTGACTCCAGCGGGCTGAGGCTAAAGAGGTGCTGTTAAAGAACGTGAAGAAAAATCAGGTAACTTTTGCCATTACGATAGGTATTGCTCGTTTAAGACGACTGTGAGATCCCTGGAGCGTGCCTAACCAGATTGTCTCTGTTGCTGACCTAGAAGTTTACGATCCGCAGGTTATTGCCCGTTACTACCGCTGGCGTCTGCCCCAAGTGGTGGCGCGGGCACTGGCCATCCTTGGCCCTCTCTTGTGGTTTGTTCTCTGCCTGCGCTGGGATCAGCTCTGGGGGCAGGGCAATCGCAAGGTGCCCCAGCGTGCGGCGCAGCTGCGCAAACTGCTCACCGACCTGGGGCCGACGTTCATCAAGGTAGGGCAGGCCCTCTCCACCCGGCCCGACTTGGTGCGCAAAGACTACTTGGAGGAGCTGACCAAGCTGCAGGATCAACTGCCCAGCTTTCCTTCAGAGGAGGCGTTTGCCTGCATTGAGGCGGAGCTGGGCCGTCCAATTGCCGAGATTTACGCCCAGATCTCGCCCGAGCCGGTGGCTGCGGCCAGCCTGGGCCAGGTTTACAAGGCGCAGTTGCACAGCGGCGAATGGGTAGCGGTCAAGGTGCAGCGGCCTCACCTGCGGGAGCGGCTGAGCCTGGATCTCTACCTCATCCGCTGGGCCTCCACCTGGCTGGGCCCTTGGTTGCCCCTCAACCTGGGCAACACCTTGACAGCGGTGGTGGATGAGTTTGGCCGCAAGCTCTTTGAGGAGATTGACTACCTCCAGGAAGGACGGAACTGCGAGCGCTTTGCTGAATACTTTCGCGACGATCCCGATGTGTATGTGCCGCGCATCTTCTGGGCCTACAGCACCCGCCGCGTGTTGACCCTGGAGTGGATTGACGGCATCAAGCTCACCGATGTGGAGCGCATTCGGGCCGCCAACTTGGAGGTGAAACGATTGGTGCGCATCGGTGTGGTAGCCGGCCTAAAGCAGTTGCTGGAATACGGCTTTTTCCACGCCGATCCCCACCCGGGCAACCTGTTTGCCCTGCCGGATGGCCGCCTGGCCTACATCGACTTCGGCATGATGGACCAGCTCACCGACCAGATGAAGGAGTACCTGGTGGATGCGCTGGTCCACCTGGTGGATCGCGACTACAACGCCCTGATTGACGATTTCATTCACCTGGGCTTTTTACAGCCGGATGTAGATCGGCAAGAGCTGCTCCCTGCTCTAGAAACGGTGTTGGCGGATGTGCTGAGGCAGGAGGTGGCTAACTTCAACTTCAAAACCGCCACCGACCAGTTCTCCGATTTGATGTACCGCTACCCCTTCCAGGTGCCCTCCCACTTTGCCTTGGTGATCCGCTCTTTGGTTACCCAGGAGGGGGTGGCCCTCAGTCTCTATCCGCAGTTTCGCATCGTCGGCGTGGCCTATCCCTACGTGGCCAAGCGCCTGCTGACCGATGAATCCCCTCGTATTCGCCAGCGGCTGTTGCAAGTGCTGATTAAGGATGGCAAGTTCCGCTGGAACCGCCTGGAGAACCTGCTTCAAGTTGCCCGCAGCGATGGTGGGCTGGATTGGATCCCTGCTGCCCGCATGGGCTTGCGCTATCTCATGTCGGAGGAAGCACGGGAGCTACGCCGCCAGCTAATCCTCTCGCTTACAGAAGATGATCGCCTGCACTTCGAGGAGTTACAGCGGCTGTGGCGGGTAGTCAGCCCTGACTTGTCACTAGCTCACCTTTGGCAAGCCGCTCTAGCCTCCTTGCCCTTGACCAACAGACTGGAGGCCATCTTGGCCGGGTTGAGGGAGCAGATGCAAGATTACCTGGAAAATTTGAGCCAATGGCGACTCCCCCAGCTCTGGCCTCGTTTGCTGGCAGGGGCGGGGCAAGAGAGCTAGAACGGAAGAAGGGAGACTCAATTGACTGGGACGCAAGCGTGGCAGATCGGCAGAGTGATTTCATTGCTGGTGTGGTAACGGGGGCTGTGGTGGGAGGGATCCTCGGCGGGATCCTTGGGCTTGTGCTCGCCTCCAGAGTAGGTAGGGAATCCGCTGAAGGTCAAGGCCGGGATCCCGAGCGCCTCGACGGCACCGCCACTAGCCCTGAATGCCCCCGCTCTCGAGGGCTGGGGAAAGCAACGGAGTCCAGCTTGAGGAGCTGGAGGGAGTGGGAGCAGGAGGCAGAACGGATTGCCCAGGTTCGCCGCACCCTCGAAGCCAAAATTGCCGAGCTCAACGAGGCCATTCAGGCTACGCGAGCCCAATTGCTCATCAAGGAAACCTCTTCCCAAGCTGTGGAGGAAAAGTCTTGAGCAAAGGATCCCTGCCCATGCCAAACTAGAGGCGGCAGAGGTTCTGCCGGCGCTACCCTAAGCCGACTGCTCTGCCGATAAGCTGTGGATGAGTCCTTTCCCCCTTTTCCAGTCATATGCTTAGCCACGTGTTGTCCTCTCTTGCTGGCCTAGACGACCTCCCTCTGGGGTCGGTCTACAGCGGTGCAGTCTCTTTGCTGTTTCGCTCCCTTTACCAGTTCATCGTCATCTACAACGCCCTGCTGATCGTGCGGATTTTGCTAAGCTGGTTCCCGCAACTGAACTGGTCTAACCCTATCCTGTCGGTGCTTAGCCAGCTTACGGATCCCTATCTCAACCTCTTCCGCGGCATTATTCCCCCCATCGGCGGCTTGGACTTCTCCCCCTGGTTGGCCTTCCTCTTGCTGAGTTTTGCCCTACAGGTGGTGGGCCAGTTTGCCTAGTTGCTGGGCCAGCAAGGCGCTGGGCTTTCTCGGGCTCATCCAGTTCTTGCATTTCCCGCCCGATAGGTGCCAGCACGCTTGGGGTTGCCGACGCCCATGGGCAGGCCAGTCATTCCCAGATTAAGGTGAGATCGGCAACGAAGCCGGGGAGGACGGGATCCCCTTCTAGGGAGGTGGGCCGCTCTAGAACCTGGACAGGCTGGCCTGGACGGTAGACGTAGACCCTTTGGCTTTCCGGGTCAATCAGCCAGCCCAGTTGGGAGCCGTTTTCGAGGTACTCCTGCAGCTTGGCCTGCAAAGTGGCCAGGTCATCACTCGGGGAGCGCAGTTCCAGGACAAAGTCTGGACAAAGGGGTGCAAAGCGGCGCTGCTGCTCTGGAGTCAGCTGCTGCCAGCGCTCCCTGGCAACCCAGGCGGCATCGGGAGAGCGAATGGCCCCGTTGGGCAGGGCAAAACCCGTGGAGGAGTCGAATACAAGTCCCAAGTTTGTGCGTCGGTTCCACTGCCAGAGCTGACCCAGCAGGTCGGCACTGCGAAGTCCGCTCTCACTGCCGACGGGGGCCATGGCCACTAGCTCCCCTTGGGCAGTCCGCTCCAAGCGCAGCTCAGGATTCTGCCGACAGAGCTGTTCAAAAACTTCATCCGTCAACTCCAGGCTGGGCCGCAAGTTGAGGGAGATCATCCCGTCCCACTAGCGCGAACAGAAGATTTGAGGAGGCGCTGGCGCTATTGTAACTAAACGCGGCGAGGAAGCCAGAGGAAAAGCTGGCAGCTAGGGAACGGCGGGGAAGGCTAAGAAGAAGGCTTGCCTCCTACCCCTGCAAGCCGCTATGCTACCGCCCAGGTTGAGGCATCCTCCGGTGGCAAGTCAGCAACTGCGGGTTTACGTCCCTCCCCATCCCCTCATCAAGCACTGGCTAGCCGTGGCCCGCGATAGAGAGACCCCCATGCCTCTTTTTCGCACGGCTTTGGTGGAGTTAGGCCGCTGGCTGACCTACGAGGCGATGCGGGAGTGGATCCCGACCCAAGCGGTGCAGGTGCAAACTCCTCTGGAAGCTGCGGCAGCAGAAGTTATCGCCCCCAACACGCCGCTAGCCATCGTGCCCATTTTGCGGGCTGGCCTGGCCATGCTGGAAGGCTGTCAGGCCCTCTTGCCCCAAGCACGGATTTTTCATGTGGGCTTGGTGCGGGACGAGGAGACGCTGCAGGTGAGTTGTTACCTCAACCGCCTGCCGGAGCGGATTCCAGATCAGATGCGCATTCTCATCCCTGAGCCAATGTTGGCCACGGGGGGTACCTTGCTGTGGGTTTTGGATGAGCTGAAAAAACGGGGAGCGGATCCCAGCTTGGTGAGGATTGTCAGCGTCTTGGCCGCGCCGCCAGGGCTGCAGCGACTGGGATCCCATTACCCAATGGTGCAAGTTTTCTGCGCCATGATCGACGAGCGGCTAAACGACCGGGGGTTTATCCTGCCCGGGCTAGGGGATGCTGGGGATCGCGCTTTTGGCACTTGAGTTCCGTTGCTGCTTGCCCAAGAGATGTGGATTTGGGGACTGAACAGCTCCGGAGTTGGCAGCGGCCACGGGGATCCCTTTGTGAAGAACCAGAACGGGCGCAACAGCGTGAGTACAGCGAGATTTTTAGCTATTTCGGGGATCTAGCCACCCTAAAGGCAGCCCTTGCCCACCAGGAGGCCCCAGCCAGCCCTTCGCACTGGTATCTCAATCTGGCCTTTTTCGCTGGATCGAGTGGAAAGTCGTGCTTCCCAGTCCAATTGCGGATAGTCTCTGGAGTGAGGCCTTTCGCCTTGGTGGGCCTGGGATCCAGTTCGCTTCCTTTCCCGGCCGTGAGGGGTGGAACAAGTGGTGTTGAGGTGGCTGGAGGAAACCGATCATGGTGAGGAATAAGCAACAAACCGGTGGACAGGCTGCTCCCTGGGGCCTGAGTTCAGTAGTATGCCTGCTGGGTTTGGCGGTGGGTCTGCCTGCCTATGCGCAGCCGCCTATGAATTTGCTCACCGGCGAGCCAACGGTGGCCCAACTCAAGGAAGATGCAGCTCGTTACCTGCAGATGGGCTTTTACACCCTAGCCATCAACGCCTACCGGGCCGCCCTTGAACTGGAAGACAAAGCCCAAGTGCTTCCCAGCGAGCGGGATCCTGACGTGCCCTTTAACCTCGGCTTGATCTACGCCCGCCAAGGCAAGCTGGCAGAGGCGCGAGCCGCCTTCCAACGCTCAGTGGAGGTGGATCCCACTAGCTTTAAGGCCCGCTACCAGTTGGCGCTGGTGGATCTTAAGTTAGGGAACCTGGCGGCGGCCAAGGAGCAGCTTACCCTCTTGGCCCATGCTGCCCGCAGCAACCCCGAAACCTACAGCCACATTCAATCCCTGCTGGCCCCCTTGGAGTCGATCCCTCTGCCTGGCCAACAGACCAACGACCTCCCTTCTCCTCTAGCCGTCGATTCGGAAGCAGGCAAACTTTCGCCCGAACCCGAGAAAAACAAAGCAGCTCCTCTGCCGGTAGCAACCCCAGAAAAGCAGTCGGAAGAGGAGAAGCCTCTTTCTGCCCTGCAGCGGCTGCGCCGGGAGGAGAGGGACTAGATCCCTTTCTGTCGGCAAGCGGTTGGGGACAGACAGCTACGGCTTGGGAAGAAGAGCCAGCCATACTCAGAGAGCTGTTGGGACGGCAGCTTTCTCCAGTGTGGCTGATACTTAGGACGAGGTTAAAGCAGCAATAGAATCCCCCTGGCATTGATCCTAGGCCGGCAGGAGGAGCAAAATCTTGGAGTCCTGATCCTCAGACGAGCTTTTTGGCGGCAAAACCAGATCTTGCCATTCCCGG